>JAFGJA010000527.1 GCA_016929355.1 Anaerolineae bacterium
CAGCGATTCGAGTGGTCCCCTACGGGCGCGTGGATGGCCTATACGGTTGCCGGAGCGGTTGAGGGACAGGGCGTTTACCTGTATGCGCCGCAGGAAGCCGAGGTACGCCAGATCACATTGCCGGATGGGGCCACTGAGAAAACTGTGTATTGGGCCGGAGCCGAACACCTTTTTGTCGTGCGCCAACGCCAAAATACGTTTGTCAACGAACTGTGGGTAGTCTCGCTCACAACCAATGAATCGCCGCAGCGCCTCATGACCAACATCGCTATGCCGCAAACCAGCAATCAAACGAACTGGTCCTGGCAGGATGTGTTAGCCGCCCAGGTTCTTGCGTTGGATTAGCGATTAATCAAAGACTACCAGATCGCGTAAACCTTCCAACTTAGAGGGACCAATGCCCGGCACGTTGTCCAGGTCTTCCAGACTGGTAAACGGGCCGTTTTCGGTGCGATAGTCAATGATCGCCTGAGCGAGTGAGGGACCAATGCCCGGCAGCGAATCCAGTTCTTCCAGACTCGCCTCATTGAGGTGGATTACCGGCGCATGATTAGGCGTTGGCGTTTGGATCGTGTCACCTTCTAACGGCGGCACATAAATATAATCCCCATCATTGAGCATCTGGCTCAGGTTAACCCGCGAGAGATCGGCATTATCTGTTGCCCCGCCCACCGCCGCAATTGCATCTTCGACGCGGCTTCTGGCGGCCAAAACCACCGTCGATTCGGGCTGCACCACTTCCCCTACCACATACACTTCAATCGTCCCAGCAGTCGGCGTAACAACGTGAATAGTAGCGGTTACGGCGGGTTTGGAAGTCGGTGGAACAGCCGCGTCTTCAACCGCTTCGCGCGTCGGCACATGAACCTGATCGCCATCTTCGAGAATTTGCGCCAGATTGACAATTTCCAAATCCGCGTTAGCAAGCGGCCCCCCGGCGACCAGGAGCGCATCTTTAACGCGGCTGCCATAGTCCAGCGTCACCACCACTTCAGAAGTGGCTACTGCCCCGGTAATGTACACCATATACGGTCCCGGCGTGGGAGTTGATGAGGGTATCGGCGTAGGTGATGGAATTGCTGTTGGCGCAGGCGGGTTGACGGTAATCGTAGTGGGTTCAGGCTGCCGCCACAACACAATCCCCACTCCCGCTAACAACGCCAGTCCTATCAGGGCAAAAATGGGATATTTGAAACGCTCAAGCAGTGGTGGTGATGCCGGTGACGGTGTTGGTGGTTGCGCTGAAATGGAAGCCATACGATCCCCCTCTGCGTATTTTAACTCGCTAAAGCTCTTGCACGCTGTCCGCCCAACGCGGCAGCACCAAAACAATCCGCGCCATAGAGTCACTATCCGCAATAGGTTCCGCCCAGGCGTGACCATTAATGGGCTTGAGCCGCGACTGCACCGCCGTCACAAAACGTTGAATCGAACGCATTCCACTAAGCCGCACCGGATCAGACACATCAACCGGATCGACCCGTGTTTTGATCTGCAAGGCTGGCTCACGACTTTGAAACTGGATTGCAATTTGAACGGTCTGCGCGTCTTCATCAACCGTATCCGAAATCGTGATCGCACTTTCGGCAGCGATACAAGCAATCAATGAGTCAATAATCTGATGCACCTCGGCACGGATAACAGACTGACAATAAACTGTTTCGACAGATAACTGGCTCTGAATTGATAAGCGGTGCGTGGTAATGCGCCGCCGGGTAAAATCACCTGCCGCGAAGGTGAATAAGTCCGTTACCGGATAAGGCATCGGTGGAGTTGTCGCGGGCAAAAGTACCTCAGCCCGTAGATCATACAACAACTGCCGTGTATGTTCCGCCTGACGCACAATATCGCCAATATCTTTGACCTGGCGATCCGTCAGAGGACCACCGACACCGCTAAAAATCTCCTGACTCGTAGCGATCATGCGATCCATGACGCTTAAGAGTGGCTCACTAATCAAATCGACCAGATTGTATTCCGTTACGGGTGAAAGATGAATCACAAAGGAAATGATGGGATCATCGACAGGCCGCATCCGGGCAATCACACCTTGTTTGAAAGGCAGATAGAGCGGCCAATAAGCACGCGCGACATGCCCTTTTGCCATCGCCAGCCACGCATAATTTAAGCCATCCTGAACGGATTGATCGGCGTAATGCGCAACAAAATCGCGCCATGATAACCCTGGCAATTGGGCTACATTCAGACTCGGCGCAATATCAATAGCCCCAAAGACGCGACGAATCACCGCCGAGGTGTTCAGTCCTAAGAACACATCACCGAGCGGTTTGAGCCAAAGACCGTTATCCACTGGATGCCCCATTCATATTGCACGCCTTAATCGCGGGGCGGACGCCAGCGCAGCAGCATAAAACTAAATGTCGTGCCAACTCCTTCTTCGCTGGTGAACCAGATTTTGCCGCCCATCGCTTCAATTTCCATTTTGACGAGATACAAACTCAACCCATAACCAAACTCCGCGATAATTTGCGGTTGGCGTGCGCGCTGAAATGGGGTAAAGACCCGTCCCATCTCTTTCTCACGGATACCATAGCCGGTATCAATGATGTCAATTTGCACACTGCGGGCTTTGGCTGATGGGGTCGCGCGAATGGTGATGGTAGCATCAGGCGGACTGTACATCAAACCGTTGCGGAGCAAATCGCGGAAAATGTAGGTCAAATGCTGCTTGGATGCTGAAATCTGCAAATCGTCAGGAATATCCAACCGAATCCGGTCCCGGTAATCTATATCAGGATCAGGCGCTTCGACCAGGGGCGATTCGAAAATGTCTTCGAGCAAATCCTCTAAATAGCCGACCAATTCAATCGGTTTGCGATTCGTGCGCAAAACTGCCGCGAGATGGCCGGTACGAATGTCCTCAAGGCGCTGCAACATATCCGTCAGGAGTTCGAGGCGATACATATGAATCGCCATAATGCCAGCAAAGCCCAAGACCTGTTTGGCGAGTTGATCAGTCGTGGTGGTCGGCGAACGCTTGGCGATCACTTGTTTGATCAGTTCCGCATGACCGCGCGTACTGGTGATCGAAACTCGCGCCTCAGACCGAAAGGTGCTGGTGAGTTCGGTCAACGCCGACCAATCGGGGCGCTCAATCGTAATCAGCGTATAGATCGATCCACCCGGCCCGTAGATCGCAGTGGCCCAACAAGGCGTATAAGCGCCCGCCAAAAACGTGTGAAACCGCACGGGTTGCGCCTGCCGCAATGCTTTAGCGCGGACTTCATCGGCTGATGGCCGGTTATCCTGTACAGCATCGAATAACATCGCGGCGGCACGCCACCCCTCAGAGCGTACTAATACCAGATTCGCACCCAGGATGGTACGCGCCGCCACATTATCCAGCACTAATCGATCTTCTTGATCAAAGATCAAGATGCCCTGCCCTAATCCATCAAGAATTGCCCGGAAATCCAGACTGTCTGATAAAGGTTTAGTTGTCATCGTTTATATAAAGCCTCCAAAGAGCACTAACTTAATTATCGTCAGCCTGGAAATCTTGTCCAGTTTAACAAAAACAGGGGTAACAATTCAAGCTGCCCGTGTAAAAGATTTCATTCCTAAGTGTATACCACAACGAAAATCGCCGCCCCTCAACACTTGGAGAGGAACGGCGATGCTTACTATTGAACAGGTTCAGTCCCTTTTAAGCCATCCCGCCGGTTTTACCGGATCGGGATGTCGGAAACAGTGCCTTCGAGCAAACTCACGTAAGCGGCGTTAACCCACCCCGTCTGTCCGTCCCAGGTGATCAGATACCAGGAACCATTGGCGGTACGCCCGTCGATGACGAATTCGCTATACTGTGGCACGCTGCCGAGCTGATCGCCGGACAGAATGCTCGGTTCATCGCGCAATTTCAAATTCGAGATGGCACGACCCCGCACGGTCACAGCGGGATTCCCCTGATTATCTTCCGGCACATACACCTGACCGATAGGCGGCGCGGGTACAACTTCGGAACTCACCACCAGATCGCTCACATAACCATCCAACAGGCGAACGTAGAGCGCCGAAACCCAACCGCGAATGCCCTGGTAATTGATCAGATACCACGCGCCATTGCCATTATGCGCTTCAACGGTGAAAGTGGCATTTTGCGGAACCGTGCCGATGATGCGTGAGCCGCCGATATTCCCGCCATCACGTAGATTAAGCGTATCGGTGGCGCTGCCGGTCAATATCTTACGAAGCGGATCATCCTCTGCGGGATAGGCTGGGGGCGCAACCTCAAGATCAATACGCGGAATATCATCGACAAAATCGGGTTGCCCACCCTCGGTTGTATCTTTGTTTTTCTCCGGGTCGGTAGCATAGAGCCAGACCCACTCATTGCTAACCCATCCTTCACGCCCATCATGCAACTGGATCAACAACCAGGACAGATCAGGCACGCCCGCCAACACCAGATAATCTTCATTGTAGGGAATTTTCGCCATGACCGGGTTGCCGCGTCCGGGACCGGTCCGCACATTGACCTTATCACCGACAACTGCCGCGTACACCACCGCCGGGGGTACGGCAGTGGGCATAATAACGGCGGTGTCACCTGCGCCGGTTCCACCACCGCCCGTACCGATAGGCGTGGTAGCGATAAATTCCCAACAGACCTGCACGCCGGCGTTACCCGTTTCCTCGAAGTATTCAACCTTCACATTGTGGTTCCCGGCAGTGAGTTCATAAACATTAGCTTCATAGTTCCGGTAGCCATCCGGCGTAGTGTGCCATTCGTCCAATATTTGGGTTACATCGACCCAGATATTGATACCATCATCGGCCCCAGCATAAAACCGCCAATGCCCAGACTCGGTAAAATTGATGGTCGTCGTCCAACGCGCGCTGAAGGTATCGCCACCAATGGCGGCGTCGGGGGAACCATCCACCCAATTAAAATCAATCTTAGTATCGGTGCGCGTGATTTCGGGATCGCCGGAGAGATCGCCATTGTTGAAATATTGGGCGCTCCAGGTCGCGCTACAGGTACGCCCGGTGGTCGTCGTGGTCGTGCCATCTGGCCCTTCCCACCACACTTTGACCTGTGCCCCGGCGGTTTCTTCTTTGTATTCGACCTTCAAATCATGATCGCCCGCCGTGAGCGCGCCGATGGTGACATCCTCGGTCCAATAACCACCTGCGCCCCACTTCGCCACGATCTGCGTCGAATCGATCCACATATTCAAGCTGTCATCGGCTTCAATGTGGAAGACCCATTTGCCACTGGTTGAAAAATTAACAGTTTTGGTCCAACGCACGCTAAAGCCATCGGCATTGATCGCCGCATCCGGTGAACCATTACCCCAATTAAAATTGATCTGATCGTCTATCCGTTGCAGTGCGGGCGAACCACTGAGGCTCGTGTTGTTGAAATACTGCGCGTTCCATTGAGTACCGGCATTAGCCTCAGCCCGTTGCATAGATCGTGCAGGCAATGCCGCCGATCCAATAACCAGACTCAGGAGCATAACGGCGATTACTGTGCCGATGATGAATTTTCGCATGGTATGTTTATCCTAAAAATTGAATCTCTGTCGTGCCCCGAATTATAAAAAGGGGATGGCTATATCGCAAACTCTGTTATCCTGACGGATTCATGATGCGCGCATAATGCCAAATCATCCCCCCAATCACTTTGCCGCCCGGTATAATTCCCGCGCCCGCTTGAGTCGGTCCGCGCTATCATCCAGCCCGCCAGGGCGGTTACGGACCAACCACAACGCGCGATATTCCGTTTCGATAGCGTCCAGATCAGCGATCATATCATCCGCGCGTAACAAACTGGCCTCATCCAGCATGAACAAAGCGCGCTTAGCCCCATGCCGCAGCAATTGCGCGGCATTGGCAAATTCGCGGGCGATCAGATCGGCATCAGGTCCCGCCATCTTCGCCTGATCGAGCACTGCTATAATCGTATCAATGGTGCTGATCGTATCGCGCAAGGCATCCACTGACACAGCTAAACCGCGCAAAATCTCGTCCGACATCTGATACACATTAAAAAGCAGGCTGCTATTAGGCGGTGCAAACCCCGGCTTCTGATATACATTGCCAAGATCATACGCCAAACGGCCCATGACATGCGCCTCATCATGAAAAGCAAAGGCATCCAATACCGCCGGGAGATCGATCTCCGTGTTAGGCGCGGCGGCCCAACTCAACGCCGCCCCATACGCAAAGCCCAGGTAACTCACTGATAGGGTCTGCCAATGCCCATTATCGCCCCAATCCGTATTCAAAACGCCAATTGCGCCGTGTTTAAGACCGTTTTCAACCGCGTTACGAATATTGCCGGTGCAGTTATCCGTGCGCCCAGCAATCGTGTTCCAACTGGATGTGCCCGGACACACGTAAAACGGCACGCCGGAATCCGCGAATAATTTCGTTTTGCCGGGGAAGTCGTGATCCGCCTCGTAACCCCACTCCAACGCAACCGTATCTTTAGGGATTTCCGGCACAAGGTCGGGATACTGGTTGATGATGTCGCCCCAAAATTGCATCGTCAGGCCGTGCGCTTTGACCAATTCGTAAATTTTGCGGACGAAATCCAGGTATACGCGCCCTTTGCCCTGCTGCGCGACCATTGCCTTGCTGCGCCCTTGACCAAGATCGAATGTTTCATCCGCGCCCACGTTGAACATAGTGCTGGTGAAATTGGGCAGCAGTTCGGTGAATAATTCGCTCAGGAAGGGAATCGTTTCCGGTACGGCAGGCGACAGGCTGAAGGGAGGCAGGACCGATCCCCAGGGAGCGATAAAATCCGTTTCCATTTCAGCCATGTGTTTGTAAGATTCGTGTTCAAACCAGCGATGCATGTGCCCGAAACTGTTCTGATTCGGCACCAGATCGATATGGCGCGCGCGGCAGTACGCATCAAGTTCCAGAATTTCCTCGGCGGTGATAGGAGAA
>JAFGJA010000528.1 GCA_016929355.1 Anaerolineae bacterium
ATAATTGAAATTAATTCATATAAACCTTATTGAGTATCTTAAATTTATTTTGCTATTCAACCCGAATTAATATAATATGACGACTCATAGGTAAACTGTGTAATGAGCACAGTTAATCACTAGTTGAGGAGACCATATTATGAAACACCTTTTCCGTATTCTTATTCTGATTTCCTTGATTGGGATAGCATTGCCACTGGCAACCATCAATGCCCAGGATGATCTGCCACCTATTCCAGAGGAAGACCTGATCGTTTCCGCGCTGGCTGTGTACTATCAATCGGCTAACAGTGGTGAATTTGTCGACAACGGCGATGACACCTATACCTTAACGCTCAATGCGGCTGACCCGCAGATCACCATTATTAACACCGCCTTGCCGTTGAGCGTGTCGCAGTTGGATACATTCGGTTTTATGACCAATTGGGCGGCGGCGGGTGATATTTCGGTTGAAGCGACCCTCCAGGTGGATGATCTCAACATCCGGTTGATCCTCAGCCAGCCTACCTATGATCTGGAAACTTTGACTCAGACCTTTGTCGCCACGGTGGTTGAGGTCGTTTCGTTAGCTGGCGCAGAGGGTACATTGCCCAAAAAGGGCTTTACGCTGGCAACGCTTGCTTTTGCGCCTGCTGAGGACTTTTTAACCGCTTATGCCGTGGCGCTTGAAACCGAAGACCTGGGTGGTGTGCGTGACGACGACTTGCCTCCTGGCTGCGTCTTAAGATATTGCCTCCGCCCCGATCCTGATAATCCTGGCTCTATGGAATCTTACCCGTGCGCTCAGAGCTGCATTGACTGCGCTGCCTATGCTGCACAAATTCAAGCCAAGCGAGATTTCATCGTTATAGCTCAGGCCAATATAGATGCCTGGCAGTCTGGCTGCTCCGTCCCTGGTGGCCTTTACCCTCTGTTGGGGGGGCCGCAGGCCTGTTCTATGGTCTGGCAATGGACGATCATGCGTGACAGTGCGCAAAATGATCTGAATAGCTTGCTGTCTATATACAACTTCTACGAATGCCAATAAGTGGTGGTGAGATCGACGTGGGGCGACTGACCATCCGCCCCCAAATTTGAACGATGCCATCAGCGTCAGTCGAGGATTGGAGTCTCGGCTGGCGCTGGTTTGTATGCTAAGTTCCCCGAATTGATGTATAAATGGAGGCAGCAATAATCGTGACATAACGAAAAGGCATAATAAATGGCGCACGTTTTTATCTGCTATAAACATGACGACAGCGATTTTGCGTTCATTTTGCGACAGCATCTTGAAAACGCAGGTTTTCAGGTCTGGATGGATGAGGATTTAGAGGCTGGGGCAGATTGGCGAGTGGAAATCGATCTAGCGATTGAAACAGCCTTTGCCTTGATCGTGATCATGACGCCTGAGTCTAAACAATCGGAATATGTCACCTACGAATGGGCACATGCCATTGGCGCGGGTAAGCCAGTGATACCAATAATGCGTCGGGAAACTGATCTGCATCCCCGTTTAGATGCTTTTCAATACTTGAAATTCCTGGGACATGATTACCGTGTTTGGCCCTGGGATCAACTTATTGAAACTTTGCGCAAAGCGGAGGCAAATAGCGCCATGTACAATGTTCCTAAAGATGCGCCCATTGCGGTCAAGCGTGCGGTGGCAGCGCTGGATAGTCATAGACGGGAAGAGCGCTTAGAAGCCTTAGCAAGTTTGGAGCAGATCGATCATCCATCTGCTCTTGATGCGTTGGCAGCAGCTTGCCAACATGCTATTCGTGATGTGCGTGTTAATGCCGGTATCCGCTTGGGGGTGCGCACAGATTGTCAGGATGTACGGGCTATACCGGGGTTATTAGATGCAGGGTGTTATAAAGATAACCGTGATGAAAGATTACCTGATTGGGCCAGGGAATACCTGATAAATCGATTCGATAACACGTCTCTTGCAGTATCTTTTTTGATTACCGGTTTACGACATGAGCATGAGTATGCACGACGCAAATCAGCGGAGTTGTTAGGCAAAATTGGTGATACATCGGCAGTACCGAGTCTGCTCGAAATACTCCAGAATGTAAGCGAGAATGACGAACTGCGACGCGAATCAGCGGAGTTGTTAGGCAAAATCGGTGATGCTTCGGCAGTACCCGCCTTGCTCGAAATTTTCCAGAATGTAGATGAGAATGACGAGCTACGGCAAACAGCAGGAATTGCTTTAGGCAAAATTGGTGATACATCGGCAGTATCCGTCTTACTTGAAATATTCCAGAACACAAACGAGGATGACGAGTTGCACCGTGTTGCAGCGATTGCATTAGGCAATCTCGGTGATCCGACATGTGTGCCAGACCTGATCAAAATATTCCGTAATACAAACAAGGGAAATAAATGGCGAAGTGCAGCAACCGCCGCTTTAGGTAATATTGGCGATCCCGATGCTGTACCAGGGTTGATTGAAGTTATGAACAATGAGCGCATTCAGTGGGAATTCGGCAATATAATAGCCGAAGCACTAGAAAAAATAGGTACGCCTGAAGCGCTTGATGCCGCCGAAAAATGGCAGCAGAAACCATCTTATGTACTTATTCCTACCCAGATGCCCCCGCCCTAAATGCGCTAAAATAGAATCATCACAATCCAGGAGTTTTTACAAATAAACACCCTGCGCATACAAACCAGTCATGCTTACGGCGAAACACCGCCCAACACATTTGATGATTTCGCCTGGGCGCGCGAACATGAATCTGATCTACTGGCGCAGTATGGCGAATGTATTCTGATGGTCTACGAGAAAGCTGTGTTAGGCTCTGGTCAGACTATCGAAGATGCAGAAGCCGACGCCGAACGCAATCTGTCACCCGACGCCGGGACTGTAACCCCGGTTACGGTATTTTTGCGGACTCCTGATCGCCCTTTGTATACTGCCTGGATCAAACAACTCATGCGGGAGACTTTTCGCTAATGCCCCTCGACCCCAACGCCGTACCCGCCCTCCTGCGCGCGCTCGATCACGAAGACGCCTATGTGCGCATCACCGCCGCCGAAGCGCTCGGCAAGATCGGCAACCCGGTAGCGATCCGGCGCTTGTTCGAAACCTATGAAGATGATCGCGCCGATGTGCGCCGCCGCGTCATGAAAGCGCTCGCACGGATCGGCGTGGAACCGCGCGCCAATGCCGCCGCCAAAGTCGTGCCCGGACTGGAACAGGGACTCTGCGATCCCGAACCGGCGGTGCAGTGGGCCGCCGAAGCCGCGTTACGCCGGTTGAATGTGTCCAGTTCGCGGGCAGCGCTGGCGCGGTGGGCCGACCCAAAGCAGTCGGACGCCAACGAACAGCCAGACGCAGAAGAAGCGTAAAATAAACCTGAATTCGCCTCCCAATAGGTTGCAGATGCGCGCGTTTGCGGTATGCTTGCAAGCGTAAAATCTTGAATTGAGGCAACCCATGTCCACCATCACCCAAACCCAAGAATTTCAGCCCCGCACCTGTTCCAAATGCCAGCAGAGTAACGCCGCTCTTGCGCTGTTTTGTGTCCATTGTGGATCGCCGCTGTCTGCGTCCGATGATAATCCGATGGTCATGGCCGAAGTGCTGGCCGAACGCTTAAAAGCTATCGCGCACGATGTTCACACCCTGTATGAGAACCAATTGGTTGCTGGTGCGTTGGTGTTATACATCCCGGCGGAGGATGCGGCGATTGTGTTGCAGCATACGGAAAAACTCGTTTTGGGCCGGGCCGGAAACACGCCCGATCCGAATCAATACGATCTCACCCCGTATAACGCCTATACGCTGGGTGTATCGCGCCGCCATGCCACGATCACTTATACCTCGCAGGGGTACGCGATCACGGATATGGGCAGCGCTAATGGTACGTGGGCCAATGCGCGCCGCCTGCTGCCTAACGGACCCCACTATCTCGCTAACACCGATCAGATTTGGTTGGGCCAGTTGATTTTGTTGGCGTATGTTCTGTCCTCCAACGAATAACCGCGCTATACAGCCCCGCATCTTAAATTGAAAGTGCCACGACATTGCTATTATCTGCAAGACAGTATTTTGCTACTATAATAATAGTAGTAGGTTTGATACAAATCGGGTAGTTAATTATTCTACGGTAACTTTTGTAAAGCTCAAAAACACTGTATACTAGTTTAAACTGATGATCAAGTATGGGGTAAAAAGGCTTGGACTGGTTAGCCCCTTCCGTTATTGCCACACTATGCGGCTCAGTTGTATTAACTCTGGTCTATATGTTTTTGGACTATCAATACCGCGAGTCGTACCTGCGTGTCTGGGCCTTTAGTTGGTTGTTTCATGCAATACGATACCTGTTCATGCTCGGTATCTTGCGTTACGGTGAAATGCCCCTGCTGCTGATCGGCAATCATACCTCGACCCTGGTCAGTGGCATCCTCTTGCTTTTCGGTACCTACCAGTTTATCGAAAAAGATCTCGCCGCTGGCTGGTGGTATGGCGCGGTTATCGGGTTTAGCTGGATCGTGGTCGCCGCTACCCTCAAAGTGCCCTTTCTGATTTTCACTTTGCCCATCTTCACATTTTTGGCCCTGATTTATATCTGGGTTGGCGTAATTTTCATGCGCGAAGCAAATGCCACTAAAATTGGGCATCGTGTCACGGGGGGCACGTTCATCTTATGGGGGCTGCACAAAGCCAATTATCCCATCCTGCGCCCGGTGATGTGGTTTGCGCCCTGGGGCTATTTGATGAGCGCCGTGTTTGAACTTGTTTCCGCCATCGGGATTCTACTCATCTACTTTGAGAAGGTGCGTTACGATCTCGCCACCAGTCAGCAGCAGCTAAACGCCTTTGCGAATGCCTTGCCCGATCTGGGGTTCGTGATGGATGAGCGTGGAACCTATGTTGACATTCTGACCGCGCAAGAGAATTTGTTGTATGCACGCGCCGAACAGCTTAAAGGTAAAACGATCCACAATCTGCTGCCGTATGATGTCGCGCAGGCGATTCAAGACGCCATCACGCGCACGCTGCAAACGCGCGAAACACAGATCGTTGAATACCCATTGCAAGTACCTGCTGGCGAATGCTGGTTCGAGGGGCGTACCGCCTTGATGCACCTCACCACCCTGGCTGCCGAGTCGGATGTGGCGGGGTTAGTGTTGCTCTTGGCCCGCGACATCACCGAACGCATCGAAGCGGAAAAAGCCCTCCATGATGCCGCGCACCGCATGGCCGAACTGCACAAACAGGTGCAAACCTATGCGGATGAGTTGGAAGAACGAGTCAATGAACGCACCGCCGATCTCAAACGGGCGTATGAAGAATTGCAGCGTTTAAATCATGCGCAGGATGAGTTTGTGTCCAATGTCTCGCATGAACTGCGTACTCCCATCACCAGCCTGAAACTGCGTCACTATTTGCTGGAGCGCCACCCGAATCAATTAGCGGAACATTTAGCGGTGATGGAACGCGAAACGCAGCGCCTCGAACATACCATTGAAGGTTTGCTGATGCTCTCGCGCTTAGAGCAAGATCGGGTCACGCTCGAATTCAACCCGGTTGATCTCAACGCCTTAGCCGAAGTGTATGTCATGGATCGAACCCCGATTGCACGCGAAAACGGCCTGCTGCTGCATCTGTGCTGTCAGGCTGAGTTACCGCTGGTGTTGGCGGATGATGGCTTGTTGAGTCAGGTGATCAACATCATCCTCACTAATGCCATTAATTACACGCCTTCCGGCGAGAGCATTACGGTCAGCACGCGCACCCGCGAGCTTGACAATCAACTCTGGGTGGGCTTGAGCATCAGCGATACGGGACGAGGCATCACCGCAGAGGAACAAGCGCACCTGTATGATCGCTTTTTCCGAGGTAAAGCCGCGCGCGAATCCAGAGCGCCGGGCACAGGTTTAGGGCTGGCTATCGCCAAAAAGATCGTGGCGGAACATGCGGGTGAACTGGAAGTTTACAGCCAGGGTATTCCCGGCGAAGGGGCGACGTTTACGGTGTGGCTCAAAACGAATCGCGCGATGGCGACCACTTCGGGGGAAAAGTTAATAAGGGCGGCGCCGGTAGGGGGTAGCTCCGCCCGTCAGTAGGGGGAAACCAGGTCGGTTAGCAGAAACGATGTCCCTGCATGTGCCTGTAGATCATGATCCCGCCCGCGATCACCAGCAGCCAGGACCATGCGCTTCCTAAATTCACCAGGCCGAACAAACCAACCAGACCAATCGCGCCCGCCGCCCATGCCCGGTTGCGGGATCGCGGCGACCATTCACCGCCGGTTTGCTCGACAGTTTGCCAGGTATCGTAACCGAGCCAGCCCGCTACGCCGAGCAGCAGCAAGCCCCACCAGTTGAGTTGAAGGGTTCCCATCAACCCGACCAGCATGATCACGCCGCCGCCTAAGACTCGATTACGCGAATTATCAACCCATTGCTGACCGGCGGCCTGATACTGGTGCCACCCGTCATACGCCAGCCAGCCGCCAATCGCCAGCAGACTCAGCGCCCACAGACTAAAGCTCATGCCCATCAGATCGCCGAGCAGGTACAAGGCCCCCACGCCGATCAAGGCTAAACCGCCGAGCGCCATCCAATTGCGTTCCGCGTACAGTTCGCGCAGACTGATCCCCGGTAGTGGATCAGCGCCGTTTTTCGCCTGGCGCGGATTATGGCCGTTTTTGGCCCCATTACGTTTCGTTTTGGCGTCATCACTTGGCCCGTCGTACACACCGTTGATTTCTTCGGTCATGGTGTCTGTTCCTCCGTTGATCCTGTCACTAATCATTACGCACAAGTGCGCGCGACGTTGCGAACAACGGGACTGCTATAATGAGTTGATATGCGGAGATTATGGAGAAAACAATTAAAAGTGGCCCCATGTCGGGACCGACCAGCGTGTCGGCCCAGGGCGAACACATGACGAACCGCAGGTTCGCGTTCGCCCCTACATAAGATCATGCCAACTCCTACCAACAGCTTTTAGGGAGACTACCCAATGACTATTATTCAATTTATGGTGCTTGCTGGTGGTTTTTTGTGGACTGCGCTCGGCGTGTTGGCATTGTACCGGCGCGATGTAGATTATCCTGCACAGATCGTTGTTCGCATCGGCCCATTACGGTTTGTCAAACCGCATCGGCTCCAATATAAAGGCGGTTGCGCGCTCATGTATGGCGTGATCCTGATCGTATGTGGGCTGATCACGATGTTGCTGAGTCTGGTCATCAAGTAGGTTCAATATCATGCCCGAACGCTATCGATTAAAATACTGCGGCTACCACTAAAAAGGACCAATGGCGGCGAGCGCCATTGCTGGTATAATGCGGGGCGGTTTCGTTATCTCATGGGGGGATACCATGCTCACCTTTCTCCTATTTGTGTTTTCCATGACCATTGCCTTGAGCATTATTCTCGGCTGGTCAATTTTCGTTGGCTGGCTGCTGACGCTCATTTTCCCGTTTGAACTGTTCGAGGGTACATTGCTGGCGATGCTGGCATCAGTCTTCAGCGTATATGCGCTCAATTACCCACCCGGCGAAAGTGGCGCACCGGATTGGAGTCTCATCGACGATGAAGACGATGAGTTCCCTGAAGACCAAATTCCGATGAGCAAGTTTGTGAAGACCGAGGATCAAAAAACGTGGGAGAATCTATCCCGCTATGAGATCGCCAATGCGATTGTCACGGAATTCAAAGCGTCGATCAAAATCGGCCAGATGACCGATGCGCAGTTGGAAGCGCTCGCCATTCGTATGGCCGATGCCGGGATCGAACTGCTCAAACAAAAACCGGCTCGCACGACGAATGTCACTATCACGGCGAATCAACTCAAAAACCAACTGCGGCGCATGGGCTTTAAGCCGGATGCGGATGATATTTTGAAAGCCGCCACGCATGGGATCAACTTCGCGTTGTACGAAACCCCGATTGAATTGGTCGTCAAACAAAAAATGTGGGATCAACGCGCGCCGATTGTGGTTGATCTCGACTATACGACGACGGCATCAGACGAGGATACCGACCTCGGTTAATATTTTTCTACATTGGAGATACTATGTCTAGCTCTACCCAGTCCAGTTTTGCCCAACAGATGGCCGCCATCCTCACCGAGTATTCATCCCCGGTGCAACAGGGCGAATATATCACTATTGTTGGTAATGAATCCACCTGCGCGCCGTTGCTGGCGGCTTTAGCCGAAGCGGTGCTAAAAAAGGGGGCGTATCCCAACATCCAGGGATCATCATTCCTGGGGCCGGATTACAGCGATTATTTCGAACTGTACATGAAATACGCCTCGGATGAGATGCTCGAATACACTGACACCACCATGAATCACTGGATTCAGCATTCGGATGCAGCCTTTTTCATCAAAGCCTCGGCCAACACCAAAGCGCTCTCCTCCACTGATCCGGCGCGGATTGCGAAGTTCCGCCAGGGCGTGAAGCCGATCAGTAATGGCTATCTGGAGCGTTATGCCAGGGGCGAAATGCGTTGGACGGTGGTCGGCTGGGTGTCGCCTGCGATGGCGCAAACCGCCGAAATGAGTTTGCTTGATTACACCGATTTCATCAAACGCGCCTGCGGGCTGGATCAACCCGATCCGGTGGCGTATTGGCAGGCGTTTGGGGCGATGCAGGAAAAACTGATCACCTGGTTGAGCGGTAAAAAACACGCCGAGATCAAAGGACCGGGTATTGATCTGTCGTTTGATTTTGCGGATCGGCCCTGGGTGAACTGCGACGGTAAGTTAAATTTCCCTGATGGCGAAATTTTCACCAGCCCGGTTGAAGATTCGGTCAATGGCACGGTTGAGTTTAACTATCCGTGCGTGTACCTGGGTAACGAGGTATCCGGCGTGAAACTGCGCTTCGAGGATGGCGTCGCAGTCGAAGCCAGCGCCGAACGCAATGAAGCGTTTCTGTTGAGCCAGCTTGATCTGGACGCAGGCGCGCGCACGTTGGGCGAATTCGCTATCGGTACGAATAACGGCGTGGACGTGATGACGCGCAGCATTTTGTTTGATGAGAAGATCGGCGGCTCGATTCACATGGCGTTGGGGCAAAGTTACGCGGAATCCAACGGCCAGAACAAGAGCGCGATCCATTGGGACATGGTACACAGCATGAAAGAGGGCGGGCAGATCATCATTGACGGTGAACTGTTCTACGACTCCGGCGAATTTAAGGTCTAGGGTAGGCGCATTTCATGCTCGCGCTGCAACTGGTCGTATACCGTTGACCTGCTCCCCCCGCCGCGCCGGTTGACTTCAAGTTTTTCTAATGGAGAAAACAATTCAAACGCGCACAATGTAGGGGCCGACCAACGTGTCGGCCCAGGGCGAACACATGACGAACCGCAGGTTC
>JAFGJA010000529.1 GCA_016929355.1 Anaerolineae bacterium
CCTGTGCCCAGATGCCGCCGCGCCAGCACAAACAGCATCGCCCCCGCACAGGTGAGCCACCAGCCGTTACGCCACGCCGGATCACCCCACAAACTCCAATCCGGCGCAACCGATCCCGCCAGCGCCAACCACCGGATCGCCAGATATACCACAATCCAGACTTCAACCCGCGTGCGGCCTAAACGCGGTAACTCGCCATGCCATAACGCGCTGCCAAACAACATCCCAACCAGCGCGATCAGCAACGCAGTTTTATCCGGCTCGAACTGCCAGAAACTCCAGGGGTTATAGGCCACCGGGACCAGGATCAACAGCGCGATCCATAACCGGCGCGTGGTGCGTGATAACGAGAGTGACTGCATAGCCGTCTCAACCCGTGATACATGGCTCACATTGCGTTGATCCTGATCATACACGCTCCTGCCAAAAGTGCGGTACACTTGGCGACGAGTGAGTTATATAGAGGATTTTAGCCCCAATGAAACACTACATCGCCCTCACCTGTGAAGCATTGGCGCGCACCGTCTACGCTGCCGCCGCCGCATCACCCCACACGATCACCGTTCAACTCTATCGCCAGGGCTTGCACAACACACCCAAAAAACTCCGCGCCACGCTGCAAGACCAGATCGACGCGATTGAGCCGGGCGCATGTGATGCGATTTTGCTGGTGTATGGCATCTGTGGCACATCCACGCTTGATCTCGTCACGCACCATACGCCGCTTATCATGCCGCGCACCCACGATTGTATCGCGCTCTATCTCGGCTCCCACGCGCGCTATCAGGCCGAATTCGACGCGCAGCCCGGCACGTATTGGTACAGCCTGGATTATATGGAACGCAACGAACCCGGCTCGAATGTGGGTTTAGGCGCAGCGACCATTGAAGACAATATGGATCACGTCTACGAGGAATACATCGAAAAATACGGGCAGGATAACGCCGATTACCTGATGGAAGTCATGGGCGAATGGGGCAAACATTACAACCGCGCGGTCTATATTGACATGGGCATCGGGGATGGCCGCGCCTACGAACAACTCGCGCAGGAGCAGGCGCAGCGCCGTAACTGGCTTTTTGAGCGCAAAGAGGGCAATCGCCGCCTGATTAACATGCTGATTCATGGCGAGTGGCCGGACGACGAATTTTTGACCGTGCCGCCGGGCCATACGATCAAGCAGTTTGGCGGTGACGGCTTGCTCCGCGCCGAGAGAATCGACGCAAATGATCTTGGGGATAAATAATCGTGACGGATGTAGCCTTTCAACCTATCGGCAAACGAGTCCAGGCGGAACCGGGCGACACGCTGCTCGAAGCGGCGCAGAACGCCGGAGTCGCGATCTCGGCGGTGTGCGGCGGGGTGGGCGTCTGCGGCGATTGTCGGGTGCGTGTGCTGCGCGGCGCAGTGAGTGCGTTGAATCCCACCGAGGAGGATTTGCTCTCGGATGCCGATCTCGCGTCCGGGCTGCGGCTGGCGTGTCAGGTTGAGATCGTGGGTGATGGCGAAATTGTGGTCGATGTGCCCGCCGATTCCCTCAGCGCGGCGCAGCGCAGCCAGGTTGAAGGTGAAGAAATCCCGCTCGATGTTGATCCCGCGCTGCGGACATTCGATCTCACCGCCAATCCGCCAAGTATCGCGGATTTGCGCGGCGATTGGGAGCGCGTGATTGGTCTTGATCCAACCAATTACCGCGTCGGCGCGGCGGAAATTGCCGAACTGCCGGGCATTTTACGCGCGCATGATTGGCACTTCCGCATGGCCGCCCATGATCATGATGTGGTGCGCTTTTTGCCCCCCGCCCAAACACCGCTTGGTTTTGCGGTGGATGTCGGCACAACGGGCCTCGCCGCCTATCTGGTCGATCTGCTGACCGGGGAAACCATCGGCATCGCGGGCGCGACCAATCCGCAGATCGCGTATGGTGAAGACGTGATGGCGCGCCTCACGATGGTCGTGCGCGATCCTGCCGCCGCCGGATCGAAACTCCAAAAATCCATCATTGACGGACTCAACGATCTGCTGCGCGAAGTCTGCACGCTGGCGGGCGTCAAAACAACCGATGTGCTGGATGTGGTCACGGTGGGCAATACGGCCATGCACCATTTGCTGCTCGGTTTGCCCGTCGAACAACTCGGCTCTGCGCCGTATGTCCCGGCGATTTCATCAGCCATGCAGACCAATGCCCGCGCGTTAGGCTTGGCGGTTGCGCCGGGAGCCATGCTCTATCTGCCGCCCAATGTGGCGGGTTTTGTCGGCGGCGATCATGTAGCGATGTTGCTGGCAACGGCCACCGCCGATCTGCCCGGCGTGACATTGAGCCTCGATATTGGCACAAATACCGAAGTCACACTCAACGCCAACGGCCAGATGTGGAGTTGTTCCACCGCGTCCGGTCCCGCGTTTGAGGGCGCTCACATCCGCGACGGAATGCGCGCCGCCGATGGCGCGATTGAGCGCGTCGTGTGGCACGAGGGCGAACTCAAGTGGCTGACCATCAACCATGAAAAGCCGGTCGGTTTATGCGGTTCCGGGATTCTGGATGCCGTTTACGCGCTGCGTTCCGCCGACATTTTGACCATCACCGGGCGCATGAAACGCGATCATCCGCGTGTATCCGGTGAAAATCACAACATCTGGTATGAAGTCGCTGCCGCCACTACCACCGGGCACGGACGCGCGATTGGCATCAGCCGTTCCGACGTGAACGAAATCCAACTCGCCAAAGGTGCGATCCGCGCCGGGATCAAGATTCTGGTCGAGGAAGCGGGCTTGCAGGAAAACGACATCGATCTGGTGATCGTGGCGGGCGCGTTCGGCAATTACATTGATCTGGCGGGCGCGGTGGAAATCGGCATGTTCCCGCCCTTGCCACTCGAACGGTTCCGGCAGGTGGGTAACGCGGCGGGGATTGGCGCAAAACGCCTGTTGATCAACGCCGCCGAACGATCCCGCGCAGCAGAGATCGTGCAGCATTTGCAGTACGTCGAACTGACCAACCATCCCGCATTTAAGGATCGCTTCAGTCAGGCGGTGCTGCTGACGCCCAATCCCTGGGATTAATGGTTTTCTCTTGTTTTTACCTTATTTTTCTCTGTGTTCTCCGCGCCTCTGCGGTGAATAATGTTTTGAGGAGTACAGTTTTACCATGCAAACGATTCTAAGAGGCCCCTCAACCGAAGTTATCATCAGCCCCGAAACGCCCATCGTCATGATCGGGGAACGCATCAACCCGACCGGGCGCAAAGCGTTTAGCGCCGAACTGCAAAACGGCGATCTGAGCCGGATTGCGCGGGATGCGCAGGCGCAGGCCGACGCGGGCGCGCTGGTGCTGGATGTGAACGTCGGCGCGGCGAGCGTGGATGAAGTCGCGCTGCTGCCCGCCGCGATCCAGATCGTGCAAGATACGGTTGATCTGCCCATCTGCATCGATTCCGCGAATCCCGCCGCGCTGGAAGCAGGGCTGAAAGTCGTCAAAGGCCGCGCGCTGATCAACTCCGTGAACGGCGAAACAGACAAACTCGCCGCCGTACTGCCCCTCGCGGCGGAATATGACGCGGCGCTGATCGCGCTGGTGATGGACGATACGGGCATCCCGCAAACGCCGGGCCAGCGTCTTGAAGTGGCGGAAAGTATTCTTGATGCAGCGCAAAAACACGGTATCAAGCCCGAAGATTTGCTGTTCGATCCGCTCGTGATGGCCGTCAGCGCCGATCATAAAGCGGGCACGGTGAGCATCGAAACCGCGCGTTTGATCCGCGCAACGCTCGGCTGCAACATGACGGCGGGAGCCAGCAACGGTTCGCACGGGATGCCCGAACGCGAACTGCTCAACACCGTCATGCTGACGCTGCTCGGTCAGGTGGGCGTCAACGCGCCGATCTGTAACCCGCTCAAAAACGGGTTGGCGATTCACGCGATTAATCTGCTGCTCGGCTTTGATGAGTGGGGCATGGGCTATATCCAGGCATACCGCGCGCTGCCGAAAAAGGATTAAGCGGGCAGGGGTGGACCAGCATGTCCGCCCAGTTGAGCAAAATTCAATATGTTTTTGCGTGACTTCGATGCACCGGGAGTACACATTGGTACTCCCCTACAGGAGAAATTGTGATACGGTCTATCTTATTCGGCAGTTTGGTTGTGGTGACTCTGACACTCCTGTTGGGTGTCACATTCTCACCGTTGATCGTGAGCCATGCCCAACCAGGCCAACAGATCGTGGGTTGTTGGGAGCCGTCTGACGACTATACGCGCCAATGGGTCAACGGCGTGCAGTTGAATACACGCACGCTCGCCATGCTCGATCATGCGCAAACGCTGTATGACGCGGGCGGCGGTGTGCTGGATTTTCGCCTGGGACTGACACAGGGCAGCTATAACGCGGGTGGCGTTGCGGCGAGTTTCGGCACGCATGACGCAGGCGGCGCAGTTGATCTCTCGGTGCGGAGTCCGCTCAATTGGGAAGTGATGACCGACGAGATCGAGCCGATGATCCACGCGCTGCGGATCGCAGGTTTTGCCGCGTGGCTGCGCGATACCGACGAACTCTATCCCGGCTCCGTGATCCATATCCACGCCATTGCTATCGGTGACGCGGAACTCTCCGAAGCGGCGCGCGCGCAGATCGATGGACGCTTCGGTTATCTGCGCGGCTATAACGGCCTGCCGCAGATGGATGGCAACCCGATCCCGGATCGCTACGGCGGCCCGATTATCTGTGATTGGATGATCGCGCGGGGTTTCGTGGATATGCGCGGCCTGCCGAATCCGTACCCTACGCCGGGCGGGACCACGATTCCACTCTGGCCGATTCCGTGAGTCCAGAGTTATACCTGATGCAACCACGTCACGCGCGCCTGCGCTACCAGATCATCGCCTTCGCCCTGGCGCGTTTAGCGATCAACACCGGGCATCGCATGATTTACCCGTTTCTGCCAACCATTGCGCGCGGGTTGAATGTGGAGCGCACCGTGATCGCGCAAGCGGTATCCGTCCGATCCGCGCTGGGCTTTTTCAGCCCGATCTTCGGCGCATTAGCCAACCGGCGCGGCAGCAAAATCGCGCTGCTGATCGGGGCCGGGTTGTTCACCGCAGCGATGGCATTGGTTACGATCTCACCGACCTACCCGGCGTTGGTGGCAGCGTTGGTGATCGCCAGCGCGGGTAAACTGATTTACGATCCGGCGGTGCAGGTCTATCTGGGTGAGCGCGTGCATTATACGCAGCGCGGTTTTGCCATCGCCATCACCGAACTGAGTTGGTCCGGCGCGTTTCTGATCGGAATGCCCGTCATCGGCTGGCTGATTGATCGCTCCGGGCAGTGGCAAGCGCCGTTCCCGCTCTTAACCGCGCTCGGCATCGCCGCGATTATCCTCCTGTGGCTGGTCGTGCCGCCGGAGGATAGTACCAAACGCCGTCCCATGCCGCTCATGCAGGGTATCCGCCTGGTGCTGGCACATCCGCCCGCGCTGGCGGGATTGGCTACCGGCTTTTTTATCAGCGCCAGCAATGAAACGATCAGCATCATTTACGGCGCGTGGCTGGAAGATGCGTTTGCGATGCAAGTTACCGCGCTTGGCCTGTCCGCGCTCGTGATCGGGATCGCGGAGTTGGCCGGTGAAAGCAGTGTGGCGGGTTTCGTGGACCGCATTGGTAAACGGCGCGCGGTGGCCTTAGGCATCGGGAGTAATGCGCTGGCGGCGCTGCTGCTGCCCGTGTTCGGCTCCGGTCAGATCGGCGCATTGATCGGCCTGTTCCTGTTTTTTATCACGTTTGAATTTGCGCTGGTCAGTTCGCTGCCGTTGATGACCGAATTGCTACCGGCAGCGCGCGCCACATTGATGGCGGGCAACGTTACGGCCTATTCTGGCGGGCGAATGCTCGGTGCATTGATCGGTGATCCGCTCTTTACAATGGGCTTGCTGGCAAACTGCACAACTGCCGCCATTTTCGATATACTGGCACTCATGGCACTACTGCTGTTTATCCGGCAAGAATAATAGAGGCAACAATTATGGGACAAATTAAACGAGTCGCGCTGATGGTAACGTGCATGGTCGATCAGGTCATGCCGGAAATCGGCGTGGCGACGGTCAAATTATTACGGCGCGCCGGGTATAAGGTCGAGTTCCCGGTAGATCAAACCTGCTGCGGTCAGCCATTTTTCAACAGTGGCTTCCGCGATCAGGCGGCACATCTGGCGCGGCGCAGCGTGGAAATTTTTGAAGACTACGACGCGGTGGTCCTGCCGGGGGGATCATGTACCGCCATGATCCGCAAAGAATACCCGCACCTGCTGCACGATTGGCCCGGTTGGTACGAACGTGCGCAGCGCCTTGCCGCGAAAACGTTCGAACTCACCGAATTTCTGGTGCATCAGGCCGAATGGTTGCCCAAGCCGGTAGATCATGCGCC
>JAFGJA010000530.1 GCA_016929355.1 Anaerolineae bacterium
CTGATCGTCGGCGCAGGGCGGATCGGTCTATCCGTTTTGCAAACCATATTGGCCCGGCCCGACCTGGGCTTTAAGATCATCGGCTTTGTGGACGACGATCCTGATCGCGGCGCGACGGATTTGGGGCGCGTGCAGGCGTTGGGCATGGTCGATAACATCCCGCATCTGATCGACAGGTACAAAGTCGATCTGGTGATCATCACCTTGCCCTGGCACGTTCAGCGTAAAATCGTCAGGGTCGTCCGCGAATGTGAGCGCCAGCATGTCAAGGTGCGCACTGTGCCGGACCTGTTCGAACTGAGTCTGAGTCAGGTGCAGGTGGAAATGCTCGGCGGGATTCCATTATTGGGCATCAATGGCGAAACGCGCTTTCACGCCAGCAGCCGCTTGATCAAGCGCAGCATGGATATTGTCCTCACCTTGTTGGCAATGCCCGCCGTGCTCCTGCTGACGTTATTGGTTGCGCTGGCGATCCGGTTGGATTCGGAAGGGCCGATCTTGTTTGCGCAAGAACGGATCGGGCTGGATGGCAAACCCTTCAAAGTGTATAAATTCCGCTCAATGATCAAGAATGCGGCGGACCTGCACGCCGATCTGATCCGAGTCACAGGCGAAGACCCGCGCCACCCCAAAGTGGAGAACGATCCGCGTATTACGCGCGTCGGGCGTTGGATTCGGCGCTTCAGCATCGACGAAGTACCGCAAATCTTCAACATCCTGCGCGGCGATATGAGTTGGGTTGGACCGCGTCCCGCCACCCCGAATGAAGTCGAACTCTACGAACCCTGGCATCGGCAGCGTTTGCGCGTCTTGCCCGGCCTGACCGGACTCTGGCAGGTGAGCGGGCGCAGCGAAGTACCCTTCGAAGAAATGTGTTTGCTCGATATTTACTACATTGAAAACTGGTCATGGCGGCTCGACATCCAGATCATTCTGCGAACCGTGCCGCTCGTTCTCATAGCACACGGAGCGTCGTAATCGTGGCAACCAAGATCGATCATCTGGCTTTAGAATGGGCCACCGCCCAAGACCTGACTCGCTTCACCCAACAGTTAATCCAAACGCCAAGCCTCTCCGGGCAGGAAGGCGCAATCGCGGCGATGATCGTCGATCACATGCGCGCCTTGGGCTTTCCTGATGTGCGGACCAATGAGATGGGCAGCGTGGTGGCAACGCTCGGCAGCAAGAGCGGCCCAACGGTGCTGTATGATACGCACATGGATACCGTTGTCCCGGCCTCGCTCGAAAAATGGCCCTATGCGCCTTATGACGCACACATCGACAACGACGTGTTATACGGCCTCGGCGCGATTGATACCAAAAGTTCGCTCGCCAGTATGATCTACGGCGCGGCGCAACTGCTGCCCTTCCAGGATCAACTCAATGGTAAATTGGTGCTGGCATTTACGGTGCAGGCCGAACCCTGCGAAGGGTTAGCGATCCGCGTCTTGATCGAGGAAGACGGCATTTATCCCGATTTTGTGCTGCTGGGCGAACCCACCAATTTGCAGATCAGCCGGGGGCAGCGCGGGCGGGTGATGTTTAAGGTGCTGGTGGAGGGGCAGGCTTCACACGGCGGACAGCCTGATCTCGGTCAAAACGCGATCTACGCGGCGGCGCGCTTGATTTTTGCGGTGCAGTTGATGGCCGGTGATCTGCCGCGCGATCCGTTTTTGGGGCCAGGGACAATCGCCATCACCGGGATCGAGAGTCAGGGCGCAAGCCTGAACGCGATCCCCGATCAATGCCGCGTCTATATTGATCGCCGGTTGACATTAGGGGAAACGGTGATGGGAGCCGAAGCGCAGTTAGAGAGTATGATCAGCCGCGAGAGCATCCCGGCCACCGTGAAGATCACGATCTACGATGATCCCTCGTATACCGGGTTAATCCGTCCCGCGCGCGAAGCTCATCCCGCGTGGGTACTGGATCGCGCGCACCCCCTGGTCGCGGCGCTCAACCGGACCATTCAGACAGTGCAAGGCAGCGCCCCGGAGATCGGGCACTGGCCGTTCTCAACCGATGGCGTCTATACGATGGGTCAGGCGAATATCCCCACCGTTGGCTTTGGACCGGGCGATCCAAATCTGGTGCATACCGAGCAAGAACATGTACGTATGGCTGATCTGAAAACGGCGGCTCATGTTTACGCCGGGTTAGCGGCGTCCCTGCTGATGAACGACTAATTTACAACTACGTTTCCGATTCGCGCGCTTCGACCAACAACCGCTCTAAGAGCTTGATGTTGCGTTGTTTGCCCTCTTCCCGCAGTTTGCGCGCGGCCTCGGTAAAATAGCGATGTTGCAGCACAAACGTCAACTGGCGCGTATACCAATCGGCCATTCCAATAGTTTCATTGCGCATGATTTCCAGTTCGGCTTTAAGATCGAGACTGGTTTTAAGGAAATCATCGCGCCCTAACGAGTCCATATCCGCATCAACAATAATTTTAGCGAGCAAAGTCGGCGCATCTTGTGGCAATTTGGTCGCCATGATCAACTGCCCAATCAAAGCGAGCTGTGGCCGCGTATAACCAAGGCCGGGTAAAACCTCGTTTACCATGCGCACGCTGCGTTCTTCATGGTCCGCCGAATTTTCGATATGGCCGAGATCGTGGAAGTAAGCGGCGGTGCGCAGACATAACAAGTCATCCCCCGTAATATGTTCCATTTCGGCAAACCGCTCGGTTGCCGGAACGACATCATCGCGCGTGTGAAAAAGCGAATGGTAATACAGCGTGGGGGGCAACTCATTCTCTAAGCGGTTTAAGGCATAGTGTTTAGCACGCTCAAGATCGGGTTTTGGCATGATCGTCCGGCTCCTCTAATTGCGGACAGTACTGTGGTTAAAGTATATAGCAATTTAGTTTTTATGGCGTCAAAAAACAGCGATACGGGTCGTCGTATCGCTGCGTGTTGAGGCTGTCGGTGGTCGCCGCACTCGTTACAAACTGGCGCGTGTCGCCTATTAATCTATTCTCCCGGTTCATCCTCAAGGAGTGTGGGTAAACCGTATTCCTCACGAATAATGTTTTCAATCTTGCGCGTGATCTGGGGATGATCGCGCAGAAAATCTTTCGAATTTTCGCGCCCCTGACCGATCAATTCGCCACTGTACCGGTAAAATGCGCCGCGCTTCTCGATCACACCGAGTTCGGTCCCAATGTCCAGAATATCCCCAACTTTGCTGATCCCCTCGTTGTACATGATGTCGAATTCCGCTTCGCGGAAGGGCGGCGCGACCTTGTTTTTGGTGACGCGCACGCGGGTGCGGTTGCCCACCGTATCCCCGCCCGCTTTGATCGCCTGAATCCGGCGAATGTCGAGGCGCACACTGGCGTAGAATTTGAGCGCCCGCCCGCCCGCCGTCGTTTCAGGATTACCAAACATCACGCCAATTTTTTCGCGGAGTTGGTTGGTGAAAATCATGCTGGCATTGGACTGTTTGATCGCGCCGGAGAGTTTGCGCAGCGCCTGCGACATCAACCGCGCCTGCAACCCCACATGGCTATCGCCCATTTCGCCTTCGAGTTCCGCGCGCGGGACCAGCGCCGCGACACTATCCAATACGATCACATCCAACGCCCCGCTACGGACTAACGCTTCCGCGATTTCCAGGGCTTGCTCGGCCATATCCGGCTGCGACACATAGAGGTTATTCACATCCACGCCGATCCGCGCCGCGTATGCGGGATCGAGCGCGTGTTCCATATCGATGAACGCACAGATGCCGCCGAGTTTTTGCGCTTCCGCGATGGTATGCAAGCACAA
>JAFGJA010000066.1 GCA_016929355.1 Anaerolineae bacterium
CTGAACGCGATCAATGCGAGCGGCGTGAGTTCGGGCAATAGTGGCTCGTCGCTGTTCACGCCATGCAAATACACTACCTCGCGGTTATAAGCGAACAACAGCACGCGCAACCCCTGATCGGTCCATGTTGTTGCTTGTTCGTAAAACGCCATAGTATCGTAGGGGCGAGACGCTGCCTCGCCCTGGGAAACTCGGCGAGTTGCCCCAACATCGTTACCAACCAAATAGGGTTCGAGCATTTCCGGCGCACCAAGCACATACACCCCGTTCACCGCATTACCACTTAACCCCGAATCGCTGAACGTGACCGCGCTCCATTTGCGCGCCGACGAAAACGGCACTTCATCCAGGATACGTCGTTCCGTGCCGCCAAAGGCCGCGATCAGCGCTTCATTGGTGCGATTCTTGGCGGTAGCACTCTGCGCGAAATCGCCTAACACCCGTTCAAGGTCATCGCGCTGCCCGTTGAGCGGCAGCAGGTCTGCTAAGGGCAGCAGATCGTGAAAATTGATACGATTCGCGGTCAGTGTGCCGGTTTTGTCCATGCACAGCACATTGACGTTACTCAGCGATTCCACCGAATTCGCCTGCTGCACCAACGCGCCACGATTCATGATACGGACTGCGCCCATTGCATAGGCCACGATCACCATGAAAAACAGCCCATTCGGGACCAAGCCCGCGAAGACTGTCGCCATCTGCACGCTGCGCATGAGGGGAATATCCGACAGCAGCGCGGAAAAACCAAGCAGCAGACCGAAGAATAACGCGATCATCATCGAGATACGGATCACCAAATCCACATCGCGCTGAAGCGGCGTGCGCGCCAGGCTGAAATTCCGTGCCTCGGCGGAGATCGTATTGGCGAAACTCTTGGCCCCGACGCGCCGCACCACGAACAACGCGAAGCCGGTCAGCACCAGACTACCGGACAACACATGATCACCTTTGCACTTGGGGATCGCATCCGATTCGCCTGTGATCAGCGATTCATCGACTTCGACGCGCCCTTCCCCCACGATGATCCCATCAACTACCACCTGATCCCCGGCCCGCAGCACGACAATATCCCCGCGCACGATCTCCGCCGGATCGATCTCGCGTTCCTCGCTCTCGCGGATCACGGACACTTTGGGCCGCGTCAGCAGCGCGATCTGGTCGAGTTTGCGCTTGGCGCGAATCTCCTGCACGACGCCGAACAGGATGTTCATAGTGATCAGCCAGACGCTTGTCAGCGCCTCATCCACGCGCCCAATCGAAACCATGACCGCGCCAAGCGTAAACAACACAATGTTGATCAGCGTAAACACGTTCTGGCGCAGAATATCGACCAATGAGCGACTCGTCGGCGGTTGGTAATCGTTGCCGTCGCCACGTTCGCGCGCGGTACGGACCTCCATGTCACTCAGGCCGGTGATCGCGCCCGCATCCTCGATCCGGCGCAGCGTCGTGACCATCGAGCCGTGTGATGTTGGCAGCATAGGTTAACCCCCTATAATGGGACGCGGATAAACGCAGATTTAAAACCGAGTTAAAAGCCAGAGAAAGGCAAACATATTTGCCCGCCTGATATTATGGAGAAAACAATTCAAACGCGCCTCATGTAGGGGCCGACACGTTGGTTTGCCCCTACTGGTGAAAAATTCTACTGCAAACTACCCAGAATCCCCATGAAATAAAACACTAACCCATAAATCGCTCAATCACCGCCACCGCACGCGCGATCCCATCCTCAGCGCAAATCCGTAAGCCCTTGATCCTGTACCAACGCCGCAAATTCGCTGATTGTACAGTATAGAGTGATTTCGACAGGCGGGAAATTATTGGATGTGCTATTCTCAAGATTACACATGTTATTTTGAAGGGGGTTAATCATTGCAACCGATCATCGTTTTTTGTGAGGACCTGCTCACACCGCGCAAACCGGACACAATGTATGCCAGCGAAGCCGCCGTGTGCAAATCCGCCGGACTCAATTGTGCGCTCATCAGTTATGAAGCATTGGTCTATGAGCAGCAGCCAGCACAAGCGGTCCAATACATCAACGAACAAACCGAACCCACTTTGGGCCTCTACCGGGGCTGGATGCTGCGCCCGGAACAATATACGCAGCTATTCGATGTTTTAGCCGCCAAAGGCATCACCCTGATCAATACGCCAGCCGCCTATCAGCATACCCATTATTTACCCGAATCGTATGACATCATTGTATCCGCCACCCCGCGATCCGTGTGGCTGCCGCTAGCGAATCCGGCTGAAGTCGATGATACGGTGTTGGATGACATCATGGCGCGCCTTGCGCCATTTGGGGATCGCCCGGTGATCGTCAAGGATTATGTGAAATCGCAAAAACATTACTGGCATCAAGCGTGCTTCATCCCTGCGGCCTCAGATCGCGACGGAGTGGCGCGCGTGGTGCGGCGCTTCTTAGCCTTGCAAGGTGATGATCTCAATGTGGGGTTGGTTTTCCGCGAATATGTCGAACTGGAACCGCTCACCACCCATGCCCAAAGCGGGATGCCGCTCAACAAAGAATTTCGCGTCTTTGTGCTGGATGGCGAGCCGATCCTGGTCACTGAATACTGGACAGAGGGCAATTATCAAAACCTTGTACCGTCGCTTGCCCCCTTGCAAGACCTGATGCGATCCGTCAAAAGCCGCTTCTTCACAATGGATGTCGCGCAGCAGCAAAATGGCGACTGGCTGGTCATCGAATTGGGTGACGCGCAGGTCGCAGGGCTGCCGGAACGAGCCGATCCCCATGCGTTTTACGAAGCGATCAAGGCGCGGTTGACGTAAATTCAGGATTACCCCCCGACCTCTTCTCCACACCATGGAGAAGGAAAGTAGGAGCGAACGCGAACCTGCGGTTCGTCATGTGTTCGCCCTGGGCCGACACGCTGGTCGGCCCCTACATGAGGCGCGTTTGAATTGTCTTCTCCATTACGCTAACGCGGGCGGGTGAACAAGAAACGAATCAACTCCCACCAATAGCGGCGATCCGGCATATAGGTGAGCAGCGTATCCTCAAAGCGCACCGGGCGCACGCCGCAATAATCATACAGGTTGCTGAGTTCCGCCGTGCGGTTACTGGCGAGAATATCCAACCAATGCGGCGTCATCGGCCAGCGCCACACCAGACGTATCACAATATTGTTGATCCAGCGCATGAAATAGGGCGGCAAGGGGAAAATAATCCGGCGCGCGCCGGAAACCCGCATCACGGTGCGAATCATTTCGTGATACGTCACATATTCGCCCCCACCGATCTCCACCGTCGCATCGACCAGACTCAGCCGTTCCAGGCTGTTGATCAGCGCCTTGACCAGATCATTGACGTATAACGGGTGCAGCAAAGCGTCACCATTCCCTGGCTGAAAATAGATCAACGGATTCGAGCGCAGCAGCATCGCCACCCCGTTCACAAAGCGATCCTCCGGGCCGAAGATCACGCCGCAGCGAAAAATGGTATACGCTACGCCGCTATTACGGATCAAGCCCTCGACCTGCCCTTTGACACGCAGCAGCGTAAACGCCGAGGATGGCTCCGCGCCGAGCTGACTCAGGTAATAAATGCGCCCGACACGCGCCGAACGCGCTGTCGCCACCACGTTGCGCGTTCCCACGATGTCAACCTGTTCCAAATCCTGACGTGATCCCCACCATTGCGCGCTCGCCAGATGAAACACGGTATGCACACCCTGCATCGCCTGGTGCAAACTGGCTTGATCATCGAGCGCACCGCTCACAATCTCGACGCTTTCCGGCCACTCATAGCGTTCAAGGCGGCGTTCCCGGCGCGGCTCGACTAAAACACGCACCGGCCACCCTGCCGCGATCAGTTCCGGCACGAGCCGCCGCCCCACCATCCCGGTTGCGCCTGTCACTAAGATCATAGCTACCCCTTAGCTCATTATGAACAAACCAGCAAGAATGCGCACGCTCTTCAAGGCATAAGTTAGGATCGTTTGCCCGATGTTTTAACTCACAACTCATCCCTCAAAATAGCTCCTGATCGTGCAAATTCATTTGAGTATCGCCATTGGGTTTCTCCGTCACGTCCGGCGCGCGATTATACACCAAGCAGCCAGCAATCCCCATAAGCGCAACCTTTTCCACCACGCCGGGTTATAAATCGGCAGACTAGATGAACCTGCGCTATACTTTAGCGCTCGATGAAACAAGATATTCGCCTGAAAATCGGAGGACAGTTCACAGTGGAACAAAAACGTGTTGTCGTCACCGGCCTGGGTATCCTCTGCCCTGTTGGAAATTCATCTGATGAAGCCTGGCAGAACGCCGCGAATGGCGTGTCCGGTGCAGTCCACATGCCTGCATTTGAAGAATTGGGCTTGAAAGTAACATTTGGGTGTCCGGTTAAGAATTACGATCCTGAATCGCATCTGACCCGCCGCGATCTGCGCCGCACCGACCCGGTGACACAGTTCGCGCATTATGTGACCGGACAAGCGCTGGCTGATGCGCACCTGGAAGTGACCGATGACATTTCGCCGGACATCGGCTGTTTGCTCGGTTCGGGGATCGGGGGCTTTCAAACGCTGGTCGACGGTGTACTCAAGTATATGGAAAAAGGCCACGCCGGTGTTAGCCCGCTCTTACTGCCGATGATGCTGCCGGATAGTCCTTCCGGCAAAGTGGCAATTGATTTCAACCTGCGCGGTCCTAACATGGCCATCGCTACCGCGTGCGCCACCGGCAATAACAGCATCGGCGAAGCCACCGAAATGATCCGGCGCGGCGCAGCAAAAGCGATGGTCGCGGGCAGCACCGAAGCCTCGCTGATTCACCTGACCGTTGCGTCGCTGTCCAACATGGGCGCGATCTCACGTCGTAACGACGACCCGCCAGGGGCATCACGGCCTTTTGCAGGGGATCGGGATGGGTTTGTTGTCGGTGAAGGCGCGGGCGCATTGATCATTGAAGAACTCGAATACGCCAAAGCACGCGGCGCGCGCATCTACGCCGAAATCACGGGGTACGGCAGTACGTGTGATGCGTTCCATGTGACCGCACCGCTCGAAAATGGGGAAGGCGCACAGGCTGCCATGCGGTACGCGCTGCGCAACGCCGGTTTGGATATAACCGATATCGATTACATCAACGCGCATGGAACCAGCACCGAACTGAACGATTCCAGCGAAACCCGCGCGATCAAAGGCGTCTTTGGCGATCATGCCTATAACATTCCGATCAGTTCCACCAAATCGGTCATGGGGCACTTGATGGGTTCGGCAGGCAGTGTCGAAGCCGTGTTGAGCATCAAAGCCATTGAACAGCAGTTCATCCCGCCAACGATCAATCTCAATACGCCCGATCCCGCATGTGATCTGAACTACACGCCCAATGTCGGGGTGCAGGCCAAGATCAACCATGTCATGTCGAATTCATTTGGCTTCGGCGGACATAATGCCGTGTTGATTTTCAGTAAATACGAGGATTAGCGGTCTTGTTCCTCTCCGCAAACCAGACCCCCACCCAACCTCCCCCATGTATGGGGGAGGCGCATTGGATTGGCGAGACCAGAAACTCTAATAATCGTGAAGGGCACAGAATGACCTATGATCGATAACAGGGAACATTCGCGCGGGCCGCGCCGGGGACAAGCGGCGCACCAACTCAAATCGCGCACACTGCGCTATGCGCATATCATCGGGTGGGGCATGGAAGTCCCCTCGCAGGTATTATCCAATACGGACCTGGAAGCTATCGTTGACACCAATGATGACTGGATCATGACTCGTACCGGCATCAAAGAACGCCGCATTGCCGAGCAGCGCGAAACCACCACCAGTCTCGCCACGCGCGCGGCGCAAAAAGCGCTCGCCATAGCCGATGTGCTCCCCAGCGAAATCGACCTGATCATCGTTGCCACCGCCACCCCGGAGCATATGTTCCCCAGCACGGCCAGTCTGGTGCAAGACTATCTCGGCGCAAATACGGCGGGAGCCTTCGACATGAGCGCGGCCTGTTCGGGCTTCGTCTATGGGCTGGATATGGCGGCCAGCAAAATCCAGACGGGCGCGATCAACACCGCCGTGATCATCGGTGCGGAAACGCTGAGTCGCGTCGTCGATTGGGCAGATCGCGGAACCTGTATCCTGTTTGGCGATGGTGCGGGCGCAGTAGTCATCCGTGGCAGCGATACCCCCGGCGGCATCCTGAGCAGTGTATTACGTTCGGATGGGGCGGGCTGGGACTTGCTGACGCTGCCCACCAACGGCAGCCGGGATACGTATTTGCAGGATGGCAAACACGAAATGCACCGCATCTATATGGATGGGCGCGGCGTGTACCGGTTCGCCACGAAAGTCATCGGGGAAAGTGTTCGGGATGCGCTGGCACAGGTGGGCATGGAACCGGATGATATTGATCTGTTGATCCCACATCAGGCCAACCAGCGCATTATTGATTATGCTGCTAAAAACCTGAAACTCCCCCCGGAGAAAGTCTACAGCAATATTGAGCGTTACGGAAACACCTCGGCCGCCACGATCCCGATTGCGCTGGCGGAAGCCCTGGACGAAAACCGGATCAAAACCGGTGACACGCTGGCCTTTGTGGGCTTTGGCGGCGGGTTATCGTGGGCGGCGATGATCATCGAATGGACCGCCGTACCCGGTAAATCACAATATTCGATCACCTGGGGGCGGCGACAGGGGGAATATGCGTTGGCCGGGGTGCGGCGTCCGTTGCGGCGCTGGTGGCGGCAGCTCATACTGCTCTCCCCGACAACCTGGATCGCCGCGCTGCGCAAAGCCCTGGCAGATCGCCGGGCAGACATCCAGACCCGCGCCGAAGACATTCAGCACCGGGCCAGCCAGATCATAGATCGGGACGAGAAGCGGAATCGATCTGCAAAAGAGGATGAGGAGTAGGGTTTACCTCACCCCTAAACCCCCTCTCCCTGCGATGGAGAGGGGACCAGTTTTCCTTATCGAAAGCGTATGGCAATATACCCCCACAAACTTTATGGATGATCGTGCAACTCAGCTTGCATTACGCGGCAGCGATCCAGCCACACGACCTCATATTCCCCAGCCGTGACGATTCGCCCGGCTAAATCGGCAGTGGTCGTGATCCCATCCGCCAAGCACCACGCAACACAGATCGCGTAAGCATCCCAGTCCAGATCGTCCTCATCCCAGGCCACACGCACCGCCGCTAATCCGGCGCGCAACGCCGCCAAAGCGCGCGTATGCCCATCGGTGAAAACCACACGTTCCGCGAGGCGCTTGACTGGCAGGGGATCATAATCAGCCAAGTGAGCCGGATCAAACCAGGACTCGATCTGCGCCAATTTCGCCGCGCTGATGTAGAGTTGGCTCGGCTGGATAGCGGTCAGGGGCATCATAAATGAAGTCATGATTCGCTGGTTTCACTGGCGGCAATAGCTTCGGCTAAACGCAGCATGATCGCGGCCCATATCGGCTCAAAATTGCACGTCAAACACTGATACTCAGGCGGGAGCGCGTCAAAGCCGCTGTGTTCGAGCGTCACCAGCGTGGTATCGGCATGGTTGGTGTAGCCCACGCGCGGGTGCAGCGTAATCGACACTTGAGAATACACATCCGGCGGCCATGTCACTGGCAGTTCCATGCGCAGCGAAAAAATAAGTTTCTGCGGCGGTTGCACCGTGATCACCGCCCCCGTGTAACAATACGGGACGCCTTTGATTGCGCCAGTCTGAAAATATGCCCCGCCGGAACGCATTTCTAAACGAAGGGAATTCGCTTGCCACCACTGCTGAAGATGAACTGGCGTGCTGATAAACGCCCACACGCGATCAAGTGGAACCTCAACGGTACTCAGTTTAACAAGTGTCTGGGCGGGCATAAGTTTTCCTTTAGCAGAGTCAAGCAAGCCAGCCCCTATTATACCGTGACTCGTTAAGCACTATTCACACGATCCACCAGCGCGCGCAGATCGTCAATGACGATCACATCATTGACCCCGGCGGAATCTGCCCCATTACGGTTAACCCAAACGCCGCGCCATCCCGCCCCCGCCGCACCGCGCGCATCAGAGGTCAGCTTATCGCCCACATACACGCATTGTTGGGGATCAGCCTTCAGGCGTTCGCCAGCCAGCGCAAAAATACCGGGATCAGGCTTGGACACCCCCGCCATATCCGGCGTAACAACATCCACGAAGCGATCCAGCAGGCCCATGTGATCCAGTTTTTCGCGGGATTGAGTCTGGCCGTTATTGGAGATAATCGACAGGGTGTGATCATGCTCACGCAGTCCATCCAGGCAGGGCAGCACATCGGGGAACAGTTGCCAGCTTGATTCGTACCCGGCAGCATAGATGTTAAAAATCGCGTCGGCTTCGGCATCACTGAGCGCGTCACCGAAAAAAGTACGAATCCGGCGGCGGCGCTGTTCCTGATAGACACATTCGCCGCGCAGAAACGCGCCAAAATGGAACTCGGCAGCATCGTGCCACGCCTGCGGGAACTCGACTTCGGTCTGGGGCAGCGTAGCCGCATAGCGTCGCCAGAATAGCCGCGCCGCCTGATGCTCTGCACTCGCGTGATCGATCAGCGTGTCGTCAATGTCGAAAACAATGAACATTTATTCAAGTTCCACAATTTGCCAAGTGTGCCCAATTGAACCAGCTTTAAAATACACTTCAATCGGTAACGCCGACGGATCCCCAACCACACTGAACCACAAGATGTGATTGGTCGCCATAAATCCATCCTCTTGCCTACGACCTGACTCCCCCTCTCCGGGCTTGGAGAGGGGGTTGGGGGGTGAGGTCTATTACCCCGCGACGACGCGGACAAATTTACGCTTGCCGACCTGCAACACCACCGGCAGCGCATCCGGCGTAATCTCCGCGTCGAACGTCTCGATTTTTTCGCCATCCACCCGCACGCCGCC
>JAFGJA010000531.1 GCA_016929355.1 Anaerolineae bacterium
AAGGGAGAAAAATCGCTGTTGGGCAGTCCCGCCCTGCCTGCGGGGAGGGATTTAGGGTGGGGTCAAACGGCTTTCCGTACACGCTCTAAAACGGAGGCCCAAACTGCGCATCTTCCTTTATGGCGAAAACAAGGCTAACTCGCGCCAGGTAGGGTACAGGCTCCGCTTTAGCAGAAAGGATTTTCCCCATGAAATCCCCGCTTTCTCTTGCAGACTTGATGATACAATTCGCGTTTGATCCTGATGATCTCGTCGCAAACCGGCATGGCACGCTTTCGGCGGCGCAAGTTGCGCGCTTGAGCAAACGGTGTGATCGGGTGCGGTGGGTATTTTTGTTCATTGACGCGCTGTTCGTGGTGATCGGCGTGATCATCGTGGCCGGTGGCCTCAGCGCCGGGGATATGGGGCTGGTCATCGGCGGTATTGTCGTGTGTGGGGCGCTGCTAATCCTGATGCTGTTTTTCGCGTGTCGCATGGCGCGCGCGCTGCAACGCGATCTGGCGCAGGGAATCGCCGCCGCGATCACGGGACCGGGGCGGGCGTTTGCGGTCTATGTCGTGCGCGGATCGCTGTATTATCTTGCGGTAGGCGATCAGCGCTTCGAGATCACGATCCGGCAGTATATGGCGCTCAAGGATGTAGCAGGCGCAATCTATACGGCCTATTACGCGCCGGAGTCGCGCCGCTTGCTGACGCTTGAACCGGGCGAGTCGGTGTGATGTGACCGTGCCATGACCCTACGGCTATTGCGTTCCGCCGCGTAACTGTCTACGATTAACGTGCAATCTTGTACGGGCGATTACCGCGAATCGTCCCTATTGGACAGACACATTGGTTTGTCCCTACAATACCGGATAAGAACTCACCCATGCCCGAACTGCCCGAAGTTGAAACCGTTGTGCGCGGTCTGCGCGATCCGCTTGTGGGGCGCACGATCACCGGCGTCACGCTGGATTGGCCGCGCGCCCTCAAAACACCGGATACGCCGATCTTCACCGCGCGCATTGTGCAGCAGCCGATCCGCGCGATCCAGCGCCGCGCCAAGTACATCGTGATCACGCTCGATCCCGACACGCTGATCATTCACCTGAAGCTCACCGGGCGGTTGTACGTCGCGCCGGATGACGCCGCCACCGACGCCGATAAATGGGTGCATTTCACGTTCCAACTCGATAACGCGCACCAACTCCGTTTTTCCGATTCGCGCAAATTTGGTCGCGTCTATCTGGTGGCTGATCCCGCGACGGTTTTGGGCGATCTGGGACCGGAACCGCTTGATGATGTCTTTACGCTGGATGTGTTCCGCGCGCGGATCGGCCAGCGCAGCGCCGTAATCAAGCCCCTGCTGCTGAATCAGCAGTTCATCGCCGGGATCGGTAATATTTACGCGGATGAATCGCTCTATGCCAGCCAGATTCATCCCTTGCGGCGCGCGGATACTTTGAGCGATGACGAGATCGCGCGGCTGTACGCGGCGATCCGCGAAGCCCTGCAACGCGGTATTGATCGAGAGGGCGCGAGCGTCAACTGGTATCGCAAACCGGATGGGACGCAGGGCCGCGCCCAAGATGGCCTCAAGGCGTATGGGCAGACGGGTCAGCCGTGTGTGCGCTGCGGGCATCTCATCGAAAAAATGGTGGTGGCGGGGCGGGGCACGCATATCTGCCCGGTTTGCCAAACAATTTAATTCGAACGATACTGGTAACACGTTCGATATGTGTAACGGAAAATGCTGATGTCACTTGCACAACTACTCATTTTTCTGGCGCAATCATCCGATACTAATGCTGACGAAATCTTTACCCGGATTCTGTTCGCGTTCTGTTCGATTGGCCTGATCTGGTTGGCGATCATGGGCGCGCTCATCTATCGCGGGATCGAGAATCGCCGCCGCGCCGCCGCAGGAATCGAACCCCTGCCGCCGCTCTGGACGTGGACGTATCACTTGATTTTGCGCGTGGTCAATCCTGGCGCGCTGCCGGATTCCGCCAAACAGCCGCGCCCGACGACGAAAAAGAAGGGTGATGCACCGCCCAGCGCCGCGCCCGCCTGGGATGCCAGTATGCCCGCGCCGGACCTGGATATGTTGATGGGCGAGTTTGGCGCGCCGGAGTTTGCTGATTTTGGCGGAGATCAACCGATGGTCGAAGAAGACGATGACGATCTGAGTTTGGATTTTGGCGCGATCTCCGAACCCGCCAGTACGATTCCCGTCGTTCCGTCACGTCAAATACGTGATCCAGAACAGGTAGATTTGGCCGGGGAATTTGCGCTCGATGACGAAGACACCCCCGCGCCCGTTGCTGATGACGCGGCGTTGGCTCCTGAGCCTGATCCTGACCGTGAACCTGAATTTGCACCTGAACCTGAGATTGTCCCTGTAGTGGAGGACCCTGTTATGGCTGATACACCGCCCGATGCGGTTGAATTACTGCGCGTATGGCGCGATATTTCTGACGGATCGCTGATTCTAGAGATCAAGGGGCGGCAGTTCCGGTCATTAGCCGATCTGCGTGATGCGGATTTGGAACGGCGGTTGATCAATGTAGTGAAGGAACTGGTGCAGTTGGTGAAATCCGGCGGACCGGCGCGTTCGTCGCAGCCGCGCGCGCAAGCCCCGGCCCCGGCCCAATCCTCGCAGCCGCAGCCCCAGGCACAGCCGCAAACCCAGGCGCAGCCAGTCAAGCCCCGCCCTGACTCGCAACCAAAACCAGCGCAACCCAAAGCCGCGCCAGCCGAAAAACCGGATTCCCAACCGGCGCGTAAACTCCACACGGACGAAATGCCCTCGATGGCTCCCGGCGATATGTTCCGGCAGATGGGCCAGATCGCTTTTGGGCGCAAACAGGATGAATCGGAAGAAGAACCGCTGCCCGAACCACTCTCGATCCCGGAGCAGATTAACGCCGTGCTGCAACAACGGCTGCGGACCATGCCCGAATACCGGGGCCGCGAGATCGAGGTGCAGCCTTCGTTGGGCGGGCTGGTGATCATCAAGGTGGATGGTAAATTTTACGAGGGCGTGGGCGAAGTCGCGGAAGACGATGTGCGCGCGCTGCTGCAAGATGTGGTCCGCGAGTGGGAGAACAGCCAGTAGATGGCGTTTTTAAGAGCGTGTGCGGAAAGCCGT
>JAFGJA010000067.1 GCA_016929355.1 Anaerolineae bacterium
TGTTGGGCAGCATCAGATACAGATCGGTGATCGTTAAGCCGAATTGATCGAGGAGTTGCAGAATCGTTTCCGCTTCGGCGGCGGGATACGCTGCCGCGCGGTTCACGTCCAGATGTGGCCCTGAGCCGAGATCGAGATGCCGGAAGCCTAAGCGGGCAATCGTGCCCACTGCTTCCTCAAGCGGTAAATTGTTGTAAGCCCAGGCATGACAAGCAATTTGCAGACCCTGCATTGAGACATCTCCTGCAATCGTGGGATAAGCACAGCACGCTAGCCCCGATTATATGTCGATTCGTGTCTCAGACCAATCCACTATTATTCAGGGGGTGCATTTCAGAAAAGTTCATGTAAGGGAGCACCCATGTGTGTTCCCGCGCACGGGCGGACACACTGGTCCGCCCCTACAAGAAATCCGTGAACAAATTTGAAATGCACCCTTATTCAAGGCGGATGGTGGTGGTATAAGCATCCGGCAGGCGCGGCACAGCGACCAGAAAAATCTGCGCCAACTCGTAAGGGCAGCCGGATTGTACATCCAACGCGAGAATCAGTATGCGGGTCTGGGCGGTATCATCCTGCACCACGTCGATCAGGCGGTGGGCGGCGTCGCAGCCCTGCGCCGTGTGGACTGTGCCGACCAACATCTGATCGGTGAAATCAAACGAGGGGCGGCTGACCGGACTATCACACCAACCGGAATCGTCTACCTGGTCAAAAAAGGTGTTGAGCGCGTCGGTTGTGCCCCAGGACCAGCTTGCGCCGTTCATCTGGGCCAATGCCTCAAAACAGACGCCATCAAGCACCCAGGCAGCATCGGTGAACGGCCCGTAAGCGGTGCGCAGATCGGGCAGTGTGGTTGGGTCTGATGTTTGCGTAGGCGTTAATGGCTGATGATTGGTGGCAATGATCTGATCCGGCGTACTGGTGATCGGAATGGGTGAAGAATCAGGCGAATCAGCCAGCGTGCAGCCCGTTAATATAAGCAGCGTGGACGACAGTAGACTCAAAATAGCGATCCGAGAAAAGGCAAGTATTGCAGGCATAGCCACGATCCAAACTCTGCATAAGAACTGCACAGATTCTAACGCAAAACAAGCCGGATCGTCTGAAAAATCGGTGGACATTCTGGCGGGTGCGACTTATACTGTGGCATGATCTGTGAGCGGGATCGCGGCCACGTTGCGAGGCACATGATAGTTGGCATGTGCCGTTCTTTTGTGTTTAACGATCAGAAAATGGATAGTATGATGAATCATTCCACTCAAGCTTATATTGTGATTGAGGGCGTTATCGGTGTGGGTAAAACCACCCTGGCGCGGATGTTTCGGGGCGAGATGGGCGCGCAGCTTGTGCTCGAAGTGTTCGAAGAAAATCCGTTCCTGTCCGATTTTTATACGGATCGCAGCCGGTACGCTTTCCAAACCCAGATATTCTTTTTGCTGAGTCGCTATCACCAACAGTTGCAACTGGCCGCTATTCCGCGCCCGTTGATCAGCGATTATATGTTTGATAAGGATCGCCTGTTCGCGCAGGTGAATTTGGATGGGGATGAACTCGATACTTATTACCGCGTGCAGGAAGCGCTGGCCGAAAATATTTGTACGCCGGACCTGATCGTCTATCTGCGGGCCGATACGGAAACGCTGCTGAATCGCATTACCGCGCGGGATCGCCCCTATGAGCGCAACATGGAAGCCGCCTATATCGAGAGTTTGCGCGTGGCCTACGAACAATTTTTTGCGAATTATCACGCCGCGCCTGTGCTGACGATTGACACCAACAATATTGATTTTGTGCGCAATTCTGAAGACTTTGAAGATATTGTCCAGCGTATCTGGTCCGCGCTGGGTAAGGGGCCGCGCCAACCAGCGCTGCCGGGGCTGAATGGCGGTTCGACGGTGATCACCACACCCCCGCCAGATCGCCGCATTGTGTTGGAGCAGACCGCCCGCCGCCTGGGGGATTTCCAGTTGTTTCACCGCCAATTGGACCGGGACAAGCAGTTCATCACCGATCCGTACATCAATTTCATTCTGCTGCAAGAGGAGATCGGTGAACTGGCGAGCGCCTTCGCCCAACGTTGGATCGCCAAACACACCGATCAACCGGACTCATCCCTGCCCGCAATCCGGGAAGAATTGGCCGATGTGCTGGCTTACGTGATCAAGCTGGCGAACTATGCCGGAGTTGATTTGGAAGCGGCGTATCTGGAAAAAATGCGCATCAATGCAGATCGAACCTGGCGCAGATCGGAAAGTGATGAGTCATGATTCAACCCGTCAACGCAGATAAAATTTTTGTGGCGATCGCGGGCAATATCGGCGTCGGTAAATCCACGCTGACCGGCATCCTGGCTGAAAACATGGGCTGGAAACCGTTCTATGAAGCGGTAGACGAAAACCCCTATCTGGCTGATTTCTACAAGGATATGCAGCGTTGGAGTTTTCATTCGCAGGTGTTTTTCCTCTCGCGGCGCTTGCAGCATCACCGCCAACTCGTTGATCATCCGGGATCGGTGGTGCAGGATCGCAGCGTGTACGAAGATGCGGAAATCTTCGCCCACAACCTGTATGAGCAGGGCAAAATGACCGCGCGGGATTATCAGGCATATCACGATCTCTATAACGGCATCCGTGCCTTTTTGCCACCGCCCGATCTGCTGGTCTATCTGGCGAGCAATGTGGAAACTTTGCTGGAGCGAATCAAGCAGCGTGGTCGTGATTTCGAGCGCGATATTTCGCCGGATTACCTGAACCGGCTGAATTTACTGTACGAGGCGTGGATCGCACGATGGGATAGCTGCCCGGTCTTGGTCGTCCCGGCGAATGAGATGGATTTCCAGCATGACGCCGCTGCCCGCGCCGATATTTTGGCCGGGGTGCGCGAATGCTTGAAACCCGCCCCGGTTCGGCATCTGCGGCAGTTGATCAAGACGCCATAATTTACGTTAATCTGATCACCGGGTTGCGCCGGGTGTGTTAAAATAGGCTGCACGCGATAAACATAAAGAGTAGCAGATGCGTGCAGATGAGGCGAAACCGGTGGTCAGGTTACGATTAAGCGTGCGATCCATAAATATAGTGCTTGGCGCGATGGTGTTTGGTGCGGTCTTGGTCGGGTGTGGTGGCAATGCCCAGCCCTCGATTGTGGTGTTTCAGCCGAGCATCACGCCGACGATCACCGAGACACCGACGATCACGCCTGTGCCGGGGCAGCCGGTAGGTGCGGTAACAGTGGCCGAAACGGTGGAACCCACCGCGACAATCCCGCCGCCCACGCGCCCGCCCACGACTCCCACCCCCGGCCCCTCCCCGACGAATCTGGTCGCCCCGACATTTACGCCCGCCCCCGTCACGCTGACCGCGACCAGCGTGCCAATCCGCAGCAGTTTAGCGGTGGAATACTTCACAACGGATACCGAAGTCGTGAAGCCGGGGGATAATGTCACGTTGTTTTGGAGCGTGCGAGGAGCCGCTGCCGCGCAAATCTACCGCGTCAGTGCGGAAAATGAGCGCATCTGGCGGTGGGACGTGAACACGGCGGGGAAAATTACCGTCGCTACCCGCGTGGAAGATCGGGATGTGGCGCGTTTTTTGTTGGTCGGACAGGGGCGCGGTGGAGAAGTGGAACAACCTTTGCTGATTCCGGTGGAGTGTTCGGAAGCGTGGTTTTTCGATCCGCCGCCGGATACGTGTCCCGGTGCGTCGCCTTCACTTTCGACGCAGGCCGAGCAAACGTTTGAACACGGGCGGATGATCTGGGTTGCCGCGCAGGATCGTATTTATGTGGTGTTTGACGATGGTCTGACGCCAACCTGGGCGCAGTATCCCGATGAGTTTACCGAAGACGATCCCGATCTGGATGAGACTCTGGTCGCGCCGCCGGGCTTGCAACAGCCGGTGCGCGGCTTTGGCTTAATCTGGCGCAGCAATCCGCGTGTGCAGGACCGGTTGGGCTGGGCGACGACGCCCGAAGTGGCGTTTGAGGGGATGTTCCAGGCGGATTCGATTGAATTGAGCGTCGCCACCTTGTATTTGCGCGCACGGGATGGCGGCATTATCGCGCTCGATGCGTTAAATGATAAGTGGACAATTTTGCCCGCGATCAGTAACATCTCCACCGGGACGGGTGCAACCAATTCGACAACGGGGAACGGCGAAGCACCGCCTTCTAATTAACTCAAGTTATGCACTTTTAGATTTTCGACGGATTTGAGCAACGAGGGTGTTTCTAACAGGGACAAAAAGTTATAAGTTGTTAGTTCTCAGTTATTAGCAAAACCTTGTTGAGCGTTTGTGAATGGTTCAGATTTCACTGAAAACTAATAACTTGGGTTCAAGACCGAAAAGCACATAATTTAAGTAATCTAAACAAACGGAACCATTATGATCAACGAACCTTCTATACTGGTTGACGGGCAATCAGGTGTGCTCGTACCACCAGAAAAACCAACCAAACCCCTGCGTGACCCGGCGGTAGAAACCATCGAAGCGGCGGTTAACGCCGTGATGGATGTGTACAAAGTGGAATATGATGTAGCTGGCCCGGTGCGCGTGCGATATACCGGGCGGCTGCGGCTTGACGATGAACATGATAGTGAAACGATCTACGATCAGTTGGATGAGCAGTTCGCGCCGCTTGATTACCATGTGATGCTGACCACTGATGATGAAGGACAGCATGTGATCATGGCGCTAAAAGGGCGGATTAATCCCCAGCCGCGCCCGATCTGGGTAAATGTCATGCTGTTGGTGCTGACTCTGTTCAGTTTACTCTTTGTGGGCACGGGGCAAGCGACGGGTGGCGACAATATGAGCGAACTCTGGCGCGGGATTCCCTACGCGCTCAGTATCATTCTGATTCTTGGATCGCACGAATTGGGGCACTACTTCGCCGCACGCTACCATCATGTGCATGTGACGCTGCCCTATTTTATCCCGATGCCATTGGGCTTTGGCACGCTGGGCGCATTTATCCAACTGCGCGAGCCGATGCGCAACCGCAAGGTTTTGTTTGATGTGGGCGTGGCTGGTCCGCTTGCCGGGCTAATCTTCGCGGTCCCGATTTTGTTCATCGGGTTAGCTACTTCGGATGTTGAGTTACTGCCAGAAGAAGGGATCGTGGAAGGGGATTCGATCCTCTATATGGCGTCGAAATACCTGGTGTTTGGCGAACGCTTGCCCAATGGCAATGAAGACGTGATGATCAACCAGTTGGCGTTGGCGGGCTGGACCGGGTTATTTATCACCGGCCTGAATCTGATCCCGCTCGGCCAATTAGATGGCGGGCATGTAATGTATACCCTGATCGGCAGGCACGCCCAACGCTTATATTTTCCATTGTTGGGCCTGTTTGTATTCCTGGCGTACCTGAATCAAGCGTGGCTGTTCTGGACGTTTCTGTTATTCATGTTGGGCCGGGTATATGCCGTGCCCCTGGATACCGTCACCGAACTCGATCCTCGGCGGCGGTGGGTGGGGTACGCGGCATTGGTCATTTTTGTGTTGGTTTTCGTGCCTAATCCCCTGCGCCCGGTGTAGGCAGATTGCTCATGAGCAAAAAGCAACAGACGGATCAGGTCCCCCCCCTCCCCGATGAGCAGCATATAGTGCGCCTCTTGCGCCGCCGGTTGCGTATGGTCGTGATCGCGGCGGTGTTGTTAGCGCTGCTGGCGTTGGCGTTGGCGATTGCGCTGGTGGCTACCCCGCTCTCTGAGCAGATTTTGCCGGGACATGATAGCGCTGGCGATCAAACGATCACCAATCCTGATGCCAGGTTAGCCAAATTCTACAGGCCGGAAGTGTTATATTGGCGCGATGAGATTCTAGGGTGGGCGCAGGAATACAGCGTGAACCCCAACGTGATCGCCATCGTGATCCAGATTGAATCGTGCGGCGGCCCCAGCGCTATTTCATCAGCCGGGGCCACGGGCTTAATGCAGGTCATGCCCTTTCATTTTGAGAATGGCGAAAATCTGCTGAATCCGGATACCAATGTACAGCGCGGGATGACGGTCTTTTACGAGTGCCTGACGGTTTTTGCCGATTGGGATTTGGGGCTGGCGTTGGCGTGCTATAACGGCGGCCCGCGCGTGACACAGGTCGATTCGGCGTATTGGTACGAGGAAACGCGCGCCTATTATCGTTGGGCAACGGGCTTGTGGGAAGATGTCACGGAAGGCAACGAATCGAGCGATACGCTGGAGCAGTGGTTGGCGGCGGGTGGCTTGCGTCTATGCGAAGAAACCGCCGCGTATTTGTTCCCGGCTGAAGACGAGGAAAAGTGATCACAACAGACATTTTAGGACATTGGAAACCACGCCTGTCAAGTTAAACATTGTGTGCTGTATCACCTGTTTGCAAACCGGCCTCACCCCCCTTGATCCCCCCTCTCCAACTCAGTTGGAAGATGGGGGAAAGTCCGGGATCAGGAACTTGACTCCCCTTTTCTCCATCTTGGATGGGGAAAGGGGGTTTGGGGGGATAGGCATTAAGCTAAGGAATTTTTGCCTTGATTTCGCTTGTTTGACCCCACCCCCTGGCCCCCTCCCTGCCTGCGGGGAGGGGGAAATTGCTGGTTCTCAAGTCCCCTCGCTGCTTGCGGAGAGGGGATTTAGGGGTGAGGTTAA
>JAFGJA010000532.1 GCA_016929355.1 Anaerolineae bacterium
ACTTGGCGACGTGATGCAGGAATCGGCGCAAACCGCGCTGAGTTATACCCGTTCGCGCGCCGCACAAATCAAAATCGATCCCGATGAGTTCGACAATCTTGATGTACATATCCATTTGCCCGAAGGCGCGATTCCGAAAGATGGCCCCTCGGCGGGGATCACATTGGCAACGGCATTTATTTCAGCGCTCACCCATCGCAAAGTCCGCCGTGATGTGGCGATGACCGGCGAGATCACGCTGCGCGGGCGGGTGCTGCCGGTGGGCGGCGTGCGCGAAAAAATTCTGTCGGCGCATCGGGCCGGAGTCAAAACGGTGCTCTTGCCCAAACGCAATCAAAAAGACCTGGTCGAGATTCCCAAACGCACCCTGCGCAATATGACGATCATCCTTGTCTCACATATGGATGAAGTTCTTGAACAAGCGCTACTGCCCGACTGAAGGTAATGATTATGGCTTCTACGAATTCCCCCCCTCCTCGGACACGGTTTTTTGAACCGTCACAAACGCTCACCGAGAAAGACGTATTGGCGCTGTTGGCAGCGGGCCGTTCGGATGTATTGGACTGGCTGCCCGGACGCGCGCCGATCTCGGATGTCGCGGAAATTTTAGCAGCAATGGCAAACGCGCGCGGTGGCACAGTGTTGTTAGGTGTTGCTCCCCGTTCGGATAAGCCGGTGGGCGTGGATGACACTGAAAATGCGGTCAATCGCGTCCTAGAAGCGGCGCTTTCGGTGCAGCCCCCATTGATCATCCCTTTGCCGCAGTTGATCAAGGTACAGGGGACGCCGATGGTGGTCGTGCAGGTCCCGCGCGGGATGCCGTATGTCTATGCGCTTGATGGGCGTTACCTCACGCGCGAAGGCCAACTCAACAGCCCGCTAATCCCCAATGCGCTGCGGCGTTTGATCCTGGAACGGGGTGATGTCACGTTCGAATCAGAGGTGGCGCGCACTGCGCAAAAAAGCGATCTCGATTGGCAGCAGGTCGAAGCCTACGCCAGCAGTTTGAGTGGGATGGGCGGCATTTCCCCCGAACAAATTTTGATCAAGCGCGGTTGCCTGATCAAAAAAGGTGACACATTGCAACCCACCAATGCGGGGATTCTGCTATTCGGCAAAGACCCCCAGCAGTTCATTCGCGGTTCAGACATCACGGCTGCGCGTTTTGCCGGGGCCGAAATGGGTGATGTGTTCACCCGGCAAGATATTACGGGCACGCTGCCCCAACAGATTCGCCGCGCCGAAACCTTTCTGGTCGATAACCTGCGCAAAGGCGTCCAGTTGGGATCAAATATGGCTCGACAGGAGCAGTTGGAGTATCCTCTTAAGGCTGTGCGCGAATTAGTGGTGAATGCCGTTGCGCACCGCGATTACAGTATTCACGGCGATGGAATTCGCCTCTATCTGTTCAGTGATCGCTTGGAGATCACCAGTCCGGGGGGACTGCCGGGGCCGGTCACGCTGGCGAATATCGTGAATGAGCGGTTTTCGCGCAATTCAGCCATTGTGCAGATACTCTCCGATATGGGATTTATCGAGCGCCTGGGCTATGGGGTGGATCGCGTGATCGCACTGATGCAGGAAGAGGGCTTGCCCGAACCGCAGTTCGAAGAAACGGCGGGTGGTTTCCAGGTGATGCTGTTCAACCGGCCCGCCATTGATGATGACGACGACGAACCGGGGTTGTTTGGCGGTATTTTTCGCGGCCAACATATCAACCGCCGCCAGGAATTCGCGCTTGATTTTCTGGTCAATCGCCGCAACGCCCGCATTACCAACAAGGACTTGCAAGAACTGTGTCCTGATGTCCATTCCGAAACGCTGCGCCGCGATCTGTCCGATCTGGTTAGCCGAGGTATCCTGATCAAGATGGGCGAAAAACGCGGTTCTTATTATGTGTTGAAAAAGTGAGTTTATGCTGAAACGATTCAGTTTAATCGTGTTAACCCTGGTTGGCGTGTTAAGCAGCCTGACCTCATGCAATTTTGCGCTTGAGGCTGAAGACCCAACAGCCACGCCCACCGCAACGGCAACGTTGACGCCAACCTATACCCCCACCGCCACCGCGACCCCAACGGTGACGTATACGCCGACCCATACGCCGACCATCACGCTCACACCGACGATTACCAATACCCCGACGATCACGCCGCTACCCAGTGTGACGCCCACCCCATCCGCCACGCCTGCGCCAGTGGCCGGTTTTGCCAATGATCAGTGGTCCACCGTGAATATTCCGGCGCGCGTGCGTGATGGGTTGGACATCACCTATTTTGCGATTGTCAGCACCAATGAACGAACCGGTGGCACAACCAATCCTGAAACACCTGTGCCCGAAACCGAAATCGAAACGCTGTATCTGGTCGATCCGAGCAGCGGGGAATTGATCGAGATTTTCGATTTACCGGCCAACACCGGAGATCGGATTTATTGGTCCCCGGACGGTAAAAAATTGGTCTATTTTGCCGAAGCGGTGACACTGCCCGATGGTACAATCGTGGGCGGCTTATATTTACTGAATCTGGAACTGGGTTTTAGCTTGCGGTTGTTCAATTTGCCTGCGATCAATCCCCGCGGCATCCCCGATCATCGCCCGGTCTGGTCGCCGGATAGTTCGCAATTCGCCATTGCGCTACCTACCGCTTACGATGTCGATATTTTCCTGCTCTTGGCGGACGGATCGATCAACCAGAATGCGACTGCAAGCGGCGCGTATGACCTCTGGCCGGCCTGGTCCCCGGATGGACGCCGCCTCGCCTTTGTCTCGGATCGCAGCGTATGCCCCTCGTGGATACCGGGCGAGCCAGGATCATGTTCCGCCATTGACGCCGAAACACCACAGGGTGGGCATCTGCATGTGCTGGATATAGAAACGGGCATTATCCAACAGGTGTCCGAAGTCTGGATCGATGGGCCGCCAGTTTGGGTCAGCAATCTTCAGGTCGCGTTTACATCGGGGCTGTCCGATTCGGTTGGGGTATCGGAAATCTGGATCACAAATGTGCAGGCGGGTACAGCGCGTAAAATATCAGACCGGGAATTATCACTCAACCTGGGCATGGTCTGGTCCCCGGATGGGACGCGCGTGATTTATTACCGGGCCTCAGACCCCGCCGCTATTTTGCTCAAAGATTCAGATGGGCGCATGATGCAGTCCACTGAGGAATTCCTGTTTACGCGCTTTGGGTTTGCGGCGGTATGGTCGCCCGGCGGCGAATGGATCGCTTTTGGCGGGCATAACGGACAATGTCCCTATGGGTTAGTTGTGATGCGCAGCACGTTTGAAATTGCCTATCGCGGCTCATCTTTGAATGCCTGCGATCCCACCTATTCGCCGGATGGCAGCTATTTGGCGTTTGCCGGTATCCAAACCCGCGTTGGCGCTGCCGATGGTCGGTTGGATTTGTTTGTAGCTAATGCGGCGGGTAATTCGCCACGCAATCTCACCAGCACGTTGCAGGGTGACATTCAACTGCTAGGGTGGATTGGGCCAACCCCGTAACCAAAACTGATAACTAACAAAGGAGAAAAAACTGATTATGGCGGTTGCACTTGTAACAGACAGCACCAGTAATATTCCCCCCGAACTGGCAGCAGAACGACAGATTCATATCGCACCCCTTTATATTTTATGGGGCGAAGATAGTTACAAAGATGGCGTAGACCTTAAAGAACCCGAATTATTCCAACGGATGCGCACCTCGACCACGATGCCCCAAACGTCGCAGGTATCCGTGCAGGATTTTGTGACCATCTTTCAGCAGGCGCAAAATACCGAAAACGCCGAGGCAATTGTGTGTGCAGTGATCTCCACTGATCTGAGTGGGACGTATGCCTCGGCAATTCAGGCTGCCGAGAGTGTAGACATCCCGGTCCATGTCATCGACACGCGGCAAACATCCTGGGCGCTTGGGTTTTCCATTTTCTCAGGCGCACAAGCGCGCGATACGGGTGCTTCCGCCGAGGAAATTGTCCAGACTATTCAGCACTCTGCCGAGAATGTGTGTTTGTTATTCACGGTTGAGTCCTTGGAATATTTGCGGCGCGGCGGACGGATTGGGCAAGCGAGCTATTTGTTGGGTTCAGCGCTCAATATCAAGCCGATCTTACAGCTTAAAGAGGGTGTGATCCACGCGGTAGATAAAGTGCGAACACGCAAACGCGCCGTTGAGCACCTGTTGAAATTGGCGGAACAGTATGTTGCTGGACGCCCGGTGAAGCGGTTCAGTGTGATCCACGCCGGGGTTGAGGATGAGGCACAAAATTTACTCGACGAAGGGGTGGTGCAATTCAAGCCATCAGAATCGTATGTGACTTATATCAGCGCTGTGCTGGGTGTCCACGTTGGCCCAGGAACGCTTGGTGTGATTGTCGAGTGGGAAAATTAACCCACATAACCCACTTTTTGTTGGCATGATGTGGGATAATGTGGGTTATTTGTCCCGTATATCCCACATTTACCCCATACACCTAGTCGGTTTGCACGCTGGCTGGCTGCAAATTTCCCAAAATATCCAGCAAATTCGCCTGCCACACCTCATCTTCAACTGTCGCATGAGGCAGCCAAACCGCCGTCCGGCTGACGCGCACATCATGCCCCAGGCGGCGCTGTAAAACCGGGCGATCTGTCGTGGCGAGGTACGGCAAGCGAATGCTGATCTGGCCGTTTTCGGTGCTGATGGCGGTGGCGTTAGCCGTCTGTGCCATCAGTTTGACCCGCAGTTGGAACAATAATCCCTCAACGGCGCGCGGTAAATTGCCAAAGCGATCCACCAATTCCGCTTCCATCGCCGCGATCTGATCAGGCGCGTCCATTTCAGCCAGACGCCGGTAAAGCTGAATCCGCAGTGCCGGTTCCGAGATAAAGCTTGTTGGGATATACGCCGGGACCGGCAAATCAATGGTGATCGTGGGCGCGGCGGCGGGGAGTTTAGGCGCTTGGCCCTGTCCTTTAAGATGTTTGACCGCTTGCGCCAACAACTGCGTATACAGATGGAAGCCCACTGCCGCGATGTGTCCACTTTGCCGCGTGCCGAGCATATCCCCCGCGCCGCGAATTTCCAGGTCGCGCAGCGCAATTGACATCCCCGCGCCAAGCTGTGTTTGTTCCGCAATGGTATCCAACCGGGCGCGCGATTCCGCCGTGAGTTTGCCCGCGCGCGGATGGAAAAAATAGGCATACGCCTGATTCGCGCCGCGCCCTACCCGGCCTCGCAACTGGTACATCTGCGCTAACCCGAACCAATCGGCGCGATCTACGATCAATGTATTGGCGTTGGGAATATCCAGCCCACTTTCGATAATTGTCGTGCAGAGCAGCACGTCATAATCACCCCGCGCAAAATCGGTCATCACCTGTTCGAGACGATCTTCGTTCATCTGTCCATGTCCCACCGCGATCTGGGCTTCCGGCACGAGTTTGCGCACTTTCGCGGCAATGCTGTTGATCGTCTGTACGCGGTTATGCACAAAATAGATTTGCCCCCCGCGATCAATCTCGCGCAAAATTGCCTGCCGCACCAGCTTATCCTGGTATATGCCGACATGCGTCACCACCGGTAAGCGTTCTTCCGGCGGCGTCTGGATCATGCTAATGTCGCGGATTCCGGTCAGGCTCATGTACAGCGTGCGCGGAATCGGCGTGGCGGTCATGGTCAATACATCAACCTCGGTGCGCAACTGCTTGAAACGCTCCTTATGGGTGACACCAAAACGCTGCTCCTCGTCAATGATCAGCAAACCGAGGTCTTTCAATTCGACATCATCCTGTAACAAACGATGCGTGCCGATAATAATATCGATCTGCCCATCGGCCAGTTCGCGCAAAATCTGACGCTGCTCGCGCGGGTTGCGGAAGCGTGACAGCATCTCGACTTTGACCGGAAACGGCAGCAAGCGCCGCGAAAATGTGTTGTAATGCTGCTGCGCGAGAACGGTGGTGGGGACCAACATAGCGACCTGTTTGCCATCTGTCACCGCTTTGAATGCCGCGCGTAAGGCCACTTCCGTTTTGCCATAGCCCACATCGCCACAGATCAAGCGATCCATCGGCTGCGCGCGCTCCATATCGGTTTTGACTTCGCGCAAGGCTTTAAGCTGATCGTTGGTTTCGATGTACGGAAACGACGCTTCGAGTTCGTGCTGCCAGGGTGTATCCGGCCCAAACGCATAGCCCGTGACCTGTTTGCGCGTCGCATACAGTTCGAGCAGTTCCATAGCGACTTCTTCGACGGCGCGCTGCGTGGTGGCTTTGGTGCGCTGCCAGTCCTGCGAGCCGAGCCGGTTCAACTGCGGCGCGCGGTCATCTGCGCCGACATAACGCGAAATGCGATCCGCCTGGTGAATCGGCACATAGAGCAGATCGTTATTTGCATACTCGATGGTCAGGTATTCGCGTTCGGTATTATCCAACACGCGCTTTTGCAAGCCGCCAAACCGCCCGATGCCGTATTCCACATGAACCACATAATCGCCCGCTTCAAGATCGGCAAAACCGGATTCGGGGGATTGGGCGTGCTGCTGTGGGCGGCGGCGCGGTTCGGGACGTTTCCAGCCGAAAATCTCCGCATCCGTGAAGAGATTCAGCCGTTGTCCATCATGCTTGAGAACCCACCCTTCTGCCAGCGATCCCTCAACGAACGCTAACGCGCGGAGATCGTTTGGCGTGACAATGCGCGTCACAGGGGGGGTGAATTCGTCCTGCTCGCTCCACAGTTCCGCGAGGCGCTGCGCCTGCTGCGTCACGATCACGATCTGCTCACTGCGATCCGTCAGTTTGGCAAATTCATCCAGCACCAGCCGCAGTTGCCCGCCGTGACGCTGTCCTGGTTCGAACAGATCACCAATTGTTAACCCGCTCGTGAGCGGCCTATCAGGATTCGCACCCAAATGCAGCACGGATCGCGTGGAGAGTTCGTCTTGCAGATCGCTCCACGTCAGATAGGGCAGGGGAAAATTTGCCGGAATCTGGTTGGTGGCGATCCGATCCTCGCGCATATCCATCGCGCGCTCTTCCAATTCTGCGACACTATCCTCCAACGATCCCCAACTATCAATGATGATCAGCGCATCATCCGGCGCATAACTGAGCAGACTCGCCGGATTGGTGTACAGGTATGGCAGATAGAATTCCAGCAGGGGAAATGCTGTGCCATTGAACAGATTATCCCGATCCGGCAGGGTCGAGGTCACGTCTTCATCGGGGATGGGTTGGGATGTGAACCACTCGCCCAATTTTTCCGCCACTGCCGGGGCATAACGCGGCAGGGCTTCGCGCGCGGGCGTAATCGTGATTCGTTCGAGGCTTTCGGCGGAACGCTGTGTCGCCGGGTTGAAGGTGCGCAAACTCTCGATCTCATCGCCCCAGAATTCGATCCGTACCGGCTCACGGCTCGCCATTGGGTACACATCAAGAATCCCACCCCGGCGGCTGAACGTGCCCGGTTCGACCACCACCGACGCCGGTTCATAGCCGAATTGTAACCATGTGCGCAGCAGCGCTTCCGGTTCGGCTCGGCCACCAACCCGCAGCGCGCGCGATCCCGCGACAAATTCGCGTACAGGCATCGTTTTTTGCATCAACGCATAGGCTGACGCGACAATGACCGGCTTCGGCTCGTGCGGGTCATCCGCCGCACCAACCGGTTTCGCCAGTGCTGCCAGCGTGCTTAAGCGGCTGTAAATCGTGCTTTCGGTCCAGGGGGATCGCTCGTAAAAGGTGGCGGTAGGTTCGGCAAAGCGCTGAATCCGGCGTTCTGGCAGCCAGACCGGGAATTGTTCGGTGATGTTGTGCGCGCGATTTTCCCGTCCTGCAAACCACAAGATCGGACGGTCCAGATCACGCGCTAGCGCTGCCACGATAAACGGACGCGCCGAACGGAGAATATGTTGATCGGGCACAGCCTGCCCATGCCGCAGACTGTGCAGGACGGTTTGATACGCCTTCGTCTGGCGCAATACATCCAACAAGCCGGTAAGTTGCATTGGGTTGTATGTTAGTCCTGTATTGATTGATCGGGTTGGGGATTCTGAGCGTTAACGTTTGGCTCTGTGTGCTGCTGTCGTTGCTGACTCGGCGTTTCATGTTGTGCTTGGCGCTGCGCTTGCTGCTGCGCCTCGCGCGTGGCAATATCTTCAGCAGACCCGTTGTACTTGTTCATGGCCGCATCAATGCCATCGGTCAGCCACATTTCAATCGTCTGGATCACGCGCTCAACCGTTGCCGTGATCAGGCGTTCCTCGTCACTGCTAAAGGGCCGCAGCACAAACGCGGCGGGGTCCATGCGTCCCGGCGGACGCCCGATACCAAACCGGATGCGGGGAAAATCTTGTGTGCCGATCTTCTGGATGATGTCGGTCATGCCACGATGCCCACCCGTGCCGCCTTTGGGCCGGATGCGCAGCGTACCCGGTTGCAGATCGAGATCGTCATAGATTACGATAATCTGTTCCGGTGGAATCTGGTAAAAATTCACGAGTCCTTGCACCGAACTGCCGCTCAGATTCATATAGGTTTGCGGCTTGGCGATCAAGACCCGTTTGCCCTTGATCGTGCCATCCGCATATTTAGCTTTGGATTGCTTTTTGCGATCATAACTGAGGTGATACGCCTGCACCAGCGCATCCGCGCAGCGAAAGCCGACATTATGCCGGGTGTTGGTATACTCTTTGCCGGGATTACCCAGCCCTACAATCAGGTAACGGTTGCTCATGTGATTCCGTGTTATTTTATGTGGCTAACTACTCGTAAGTGTCGTACTCGTCGCGGACTTGCACTACCATGCGGCGCGCAAAGGGGCGGAAGCGTCCGCGCAGCAGCGAATAGACGATCATGATCGCGAATACGCCAAAAGTCAGATACACGCCCGTGCAGAAGGCACTTTGCACACGCCCGGTATTGATGCGGGTTTCGGTGGTGGGTTGATTGCTGTTTGTGGTAGCTACGTTTGATCCTGCGCTGCCGCTCATGACGTTGCCGGTATCGCCGCTATCATTTTGATCCGGGGACGGGTTGTTACTCGGCGGTTGCTCAATGGCGGAAGTGGGCGTCGGACCAACGGATGTCGCTTCGGTGAGTCCCGTTGCGGGGGGCGGGACCGGTGTCGGTTCGCTGTTGATCACGCGCAGATTCGAGACGATGGTTTCGCCCACCTGCCCGTCGGTCAGGGTGACGCGCAGGCGCAGCGCGTAAACGCCATCCGGCACAAAAATGGTATTCCATGCGCCTAACACACTATCTTGCACCTGCTGCCGGACGGCTTCCTGCGCCAGTGTCCAGGGCGCGTTGGGATCGCTCAGATTGTTATATTCCAGCGTATAACTATCAAATGCGCTGGGATGTCCGGCGCTGCCCGTAATGGTCGCCAG
>JAFGJA010000533.1 GCA_016929355.1 Anaerolineae bacterium
ATCACCGATCCGGGCAGCAAACTTGATGCGCTGGCGAAGGCATTGGATTTCCGCGCGAAGTTTCTCAGCGATCCGAACATCGGCGGGCGTTATTCGGCTCTCTCATACTTTGGCTTGGTTCCGGCCGGGTTGATCGGCGTTGATCTGAATACGCTGCTGGATCGTGCCATGGCGATGGCGGAAACGTGTTCGGCAGATCACCCCACCGCGCAAAATCCCGGCGCGATCCTCGGCGCAGTGATGGGCGAACTCGCCCAACAAGGCCGCGATAAAATCACGCTGATCACCTCCCCCACTCTCACCAGTTTTGGTGATTGGGTGGAACAACTGATCGCGGAAAGTACTGGCAAAGAGGGTAAAGGTATTTTGCCCGTAGTGGGTGAACCTGTCGGATCACCGGGTGATTACGGCCCAGATCGCCTGTTTGCGTACCTGCAATTGGCGGGTGACATAACACACGATGCGGCGGTAGCTGCGCTCGAAGCGGCTGGCTACCCGGTGGTACGTGTGCCTCTCGCGGATCGCTACGATCTCGGCGCGCAGTATTTCTTATGGGAATTGGCAACGGCGGTTGCCAGCGTCCATCTGGAAATCAACCCATTCGACCAACCCAACGTAGAATCCGCCAAAGTGCAGGCGCGTAAGATGGTAACGGAGTATCACGAAAAGGGTAAGCTGCCCACACTTACGCCTGCGCTGGAGAGCGACGGAATCGCGGTGTATGGTGATGTTGAAGCAGATTCGGTAGGCGCAGCCCTGCGTGCATTCATCGATCAGGGCGAATCGAGAGCATATATCGCGGTCATGGCCTACATTCAGCCCACCACCGAAACGGATGCAGCGCTGTTGGAGTTATGCACCCACCTGCGTGCAGCGACGCATTTTGCGGTAACAACGGGTTACGGGCCGCGTTTCCTGCACTCTACCGGGCAGTTGCACAAAGGTGATGGCGGAAACGGATTGTTCATTCAGATCACGGCAGACGCGCCACAAGACGTGGCAATTCCCGATAAACCGGGCGAATCCGCCTCAGCTATGTCGTTTGATGTGCTGAAATTGGCCCAGGCATTAGGGGATCGACAAGCGCTGATCGAGGCAAATCGCCGCGTGATTCGCTTTCATCTGGGATCGGACACGGTGGGCGGTTTGAAAACGCTGATTCAGGCCTAACAGAGTGATCGGCACGCAGGGCCAACGAAAATTTGACAAAACCAGGGTACTATAGTGTACAATCTTGACCAGCCGTGACCTTAATATTACGGCTGTTTGCGGCGCGCATCATCCCTAGTCCCGTCTGAGTTTCAGGCGGGACTATCATTTTAGGGAACAGTCACTTCGTAAACTTGCGCGCCATCCTTCTCGTAAACCAGCGTCAGATAAGGCGCATCTTCCACGCGGCTGGCTCGTAGATAGCTGGCCGCTTCGGGCAGCGGCTCACGCCAGCGCACCATATCATTAAGGCTATCAGGATTCCCGAACACCTGCGGCACAATAACATAACGCACTCTGGCATTAAGCAGCATTTCAGCGTGATCAGGATTCGCCGGGTCAAGCCAGAAAGCGCGAAACGCCGCCTGTTCATCTTCAAAAGCGTCCGTATGCTGGAAAAAGGGTTGGGGTCGGAAATAAATCGTGTCACGTTCCGCAATCACGGGAACCCAATCCGCTTCATGCGGGCCGGGATGATTCAAAATACGCGCATCAACCGGTGCATTATCGCGCAGCCATTCCATAGCCGCTACATCAGCGCTGGATGAGAATACACCAAAAAAGTTCACATACTCCTTGCTAACATTGAGCAAGGGATCGAACAATAAAACGCCAACCACCAATCCCGCCAGCGCCAACGTAAGCACCGGCACGGCTAATTGCGCCACAAAATGATCGATCCGCTCTTTGCCGAATCGGTTGGTGAGCCAGAGCAAACCCGTCCCACCCAACACGGTATAAGGAATAATCGGACCATGCCACGCGAGACTAAACGGATAATCGTACTTGAGCAAAGGCTCCATCAAGCCGGGGAAATTTTCCTCTAACAGGCCCACTATTGAAAATTCCACGATGCCCACCAGCCAGATCGCCATCAGCCAGTAGATCGGATGCCGCTTCCATAAACCAATGAACATCCCGATGATCGCCAGCACTACCACCAAACCCCCATGCATCAACAACATCGTTCGCCAATGATCCGTATCAATCATGAACGGCGATTCGATGTTGGATTCGAGCAAATCCATGATGCTGCTCAACCAGGGTGAAACAATGCCCAGCGTGATCAGGGGGATCACAGCGGCGATCACGACCCAGGCCGCCGCGTTCGGGCGCGGTTTGGCGAACCAGACGAACAATAACCAGGGCGCATAACCAATGATCAGGGCAATCGTGGTATCCGGTTGGCTGAGCGGCACTCCGGCCAAACACACGGCGGCCGCCAGCGCGTTCGGCCAGCGCCATTCATCCAGAAAACGCATCACAAACGTGATAAACGCCAATGAAAATGTCAGCGCCAGCAATGCTGTAAAGTGTGAATCCATAAACGCCGTGATCAGCCCTGTGCCGATGATAGCTGTGATCATGAACGTGCGCCCGGTACGCCGGTCTTCAATTTCGCAGCCGAGATCGTAAGCCGTCCACACAAACAACACGACGACCAATGCGCCCAACGCAAATTGCAGCGCGTGAATACCTATATCAAAGCGCGCGCTGAAATGTGCGATCAGGCCAGTGAAAGCGGGCGAATAGAGATACTCGGTTTCGGGATGCCAGGGTGCAAGAGTCGTAAAATCCTCACCGCCGCGCAGCGTCAGCGCCAGATACCCAAAACCCTGCGCATCAGTATCGAGCGGCACAGGCAGCACCAACATCACCGCGCCAAAGATAGCGATCACCACCAGCATCGCCATAAAATCGCGCGAACTCGGCCATGTCCAGGTGGGTTGATCGGAAACACCGCTATAGTAGCTTGCCATCATCGCCGCAACGATAAAAACCACGCCAAACGCCACAATCCAGATCACATCGATCAAATCGGCGGACCAACCCACAAGCGGCACAATAAACCATGTTGCATCGACCAGCAGCGCCAGAAACAATACCGTGCCAAGACCGATCCGCGCGCCGCGTGTGGGCAAAATGGACGCAGTGAGCGTACCGAGGCCCAGAAAGATTACAACCAATATGAGGTATGCCAGAAAACTCATTCGCGCATCCTAAACATGATGTCAGCGCACATCAATGGGCTGAATTCCTACTCGATAAACAATAAACCGTCCACTACAATCCCGTACCAGAACAGGAAAACCTGATGCAGATGTATGCCGCAGTTCAAACATAACATTCCGGTCATGCACATCTTGATAGTGAGCATGATAACGTTGAAATTGGGCAGCAAATACCGTTTGCAGCCATAGAGTCAGGATATTATCGATCCAACTTGAGCGGCGTGGATCAAATTGAAAACGCGCCCACTCATACCCGTACACAAATTCACGCACCCGCACTTTACCCGTAAACATCAAACCAGCAAATGCGTCAGGATTTAGCTTTCTATTAGCCAGACCCGGTACGCGCAGATCACAAAAATAGTCACCGCCAACAAATCGCCCATTGAGATAGGTCCGTTCATTGATCACTTCCAGGGCAAAGACGTGCTGCTCATGATCGCAGACACAAAACACCGCTTTTTCTTCGCCTGCACCAAGGAAAACCGAACGCCAACGTAGATCAGGTAACACGAGATGTCGATCTTGATAAGATGCCTGTTCGATTATGGCACGATGTTGGGCTGAGAATGTTGAAATTTTGGATACAATTCTAATCTCATTCCCAAATTGTATCGGAAATTGCATCTTCGTTCATTCATCTAAAGGTCGGATAACTTTTACCGGATTACCCGCCGCGATCACGCCGGGCGGAATATCGCGTGTAACCACACTCCCCGCCCCAATCACACTGCGCGCGCCAATCGTCACCCCCTTCAAGATCAACGACTGCATCCCGATAAACACACCATCCTCGATTATAACGGGGGCGGTAGCTCCATCCAATGGGCGAGCCAAACGTGTTGCCAGATCGAGCGGGTGAAAGTCGGTATCCGTGATCGTACAATTTGCCCCCACCCAGACATGATCGCCAATGGTGATACATTGCTCGGCACAGATCGTGCCGCCCGTCATACCAAAACCGCGCCCAATGACTAACTGCGCCTCAGGTCGCCGCGTGGACAAAATAACCGGGTGAAATGGCCCCAACGCATTGCTCTGTGGGATCGAGCGCAGTTCCAAATTATCCCCAATGATCATTGTGCCACGCCGATGTTTTTGCAGGATCGGCACGCCGTAAAATTTCCAACCGTTTCCCCAATGTACCCCTGCCAGTGTAAATAGTATGCGCGCAACCGGCCAACTAAGCAAACGCCTTAATTCTAAGCGCACTTTCCAGGGTGTATCCAACGCCATACGCAGCGCGGCG
>JAFGJA010000534.1 GCA_016929355.1 Anaerolineae bacterium
CTCTGAGGCATAGTGACCGATTATCTGGATGGTTTTCAGTCATTATCGCCTCTTCTCAACCCAAACCACAGAATCCGTTAGAACTAGACTTATTCAGGGGTGAGGCCGCCTATTCAGGCAACAGGGGGGTGCGGGCTGGGCCATCGTATTGGCGCACATAAAGCGACCCCAATTGGGACTCCCACCATGTTTGATACACGTCATTGCTGATGTCAAAGATGAAATTCGCGCGCGTGTGGCACTGGGGACAGATGGCTACCAATTCACTGAGTCCTTGCCCGGCGCGATTCAAATGGGCGGCGATGCGCAACTCGTGACCGCATGCAGTGCAGCCCGCATTCTGTACGTAATCATACTGGCAGGTCACATCCTGGGCGATAATATACCCCTCTTCTGTTCGCCAGTAGAGGTATTCGTCACGCCGGATATTAAACCCAACCTCGTCTTCAGATCGCAGCTCTTCGTCGTTTTCCTGCTCTTGATCCTGTTTGTTGCGCCAGAGTTTCCGCAGTCCCATAGGTGCATCGTCCCCCGTTTGTTTTATGCCTCGTCGGACTCTTCCGATTTCGCGGTTTCGCTCAATTCCAACGTCATTGCATTCAGCACGCGCACCAGATCGGCTACGCCCACTTTCAGATTAACACCGCGCTGCCCGGCATTGACCAGGATCGCGTCGTACTGTTCGGCGGCTTTATCCAGGTAGACGCCCCAGCGCTTATGGGTCAGCGCCAATGCGCCGATCCCGCCGGTCTTGAGGCCGGTAGCGGCTTCTGCGCCGCGTTTGGAGGTCATGGTCGCTTTTTTCTGCCCAATGGACCGGGCGAATTGTTTCAAATCAAGGGATTGATCCGAGGCGATCATGACCAGCGCGTGTTCGCCCCCCTTCAATTGAACCACCAGCGTTTTATAGACCTGTGCGGGGGGCAAGCCCATCGCCTCCGCCGCGCCGACCCCATCGCGGATATTTTCGTCATACGTCAGCACTTCATAGTTCACTTCCTGTGCTTCGAGGAAGCGCATCGAGTTCAGTTTTTTGATCTCATCAGTCATGATTTTTTCCGTTCGTTGTGTGTGCGACGGTGCAATATCGTGCAGTGTAGTACGCGGCAGCATATGTTCAACCAGGGTTTCGTAGGGGCGAACGCGAACCTGCGGTTCGTCATGTGTCCGCCCTGGGCCGACACGCTGGTTGGCCCCTACAGAAAACCATGTGCGAACTTCCGCCATCGTGTACCAGTCACGTCGCGTTGAATAAGCTGTGCTAGCGATCATAGGGCGCGGCTTCGCCCAGGTAGCCGATCACGTTCCCGCGCAGATCAAGCAGCGCGTCGTGGTCCACCAGCCACCGTCGATCCCCGTCACGATCATAGATGGTCGTCCCGCGCAGTTCCCCGATCCACTGATCCTGATGATCGTATACGCGCGAGTCGGCCAGATACCCCAGCAGTTCGCCCTCCCGATTGTAGAGGCCCCGACGGATCATGTTTCACCTCCGCCATAGTTAATCAATATCCTGACACCATCTCTATTATAGATCGCTTTGGGTGATTTGGGTGTTTCACCGGGCCGTTAAAGCTGAAAATCTTATGTTATAGTGATGGGTATATAGTGTTGCCCTCATTATAAAGCGTTTTGGCCGAGTAGGGAATCAAGTTCAAGTGGTCGAAAGCACGATTTTGGAGCATAATGCAACCAGATGATCAGCCAATCAGCGCAGGAGTCGTAAACGTATGTCATCCACACTCTTACATCAAGCGGTTGAACTCGCGCAGGCAGGGCAACGCGAACGGGCGCGCCAGTTGATTCTGCAATTTTTACAGGGCGAGCCGAATAACGAGGTTGCGTGGTTGTGGTTGGCGTCCGTGGCGGCGGATCAGGCCGAATACGTCCGCGCGTTGAATGAGGTCCTGCGCGTCAATCCTGAGAACCAGCGCGCGCGTAATCTGCTGGATGAATATTATCAACAGCAAGCCGCCGCGCCTGATCCGACAGCCCCGGCCAGCAGCGCATCTGAAGCGCCGTATGCGCGGCCCGCCGCCAGCGTACCGCGTACATTATCCAGTACCCCGCCGAGTCCGCCTTCACCCCAACCGCCGGTCCAACCGTATGTTGCGCCGCCGGTCAGCGAGCGGTGGGGCCAACAGCCACCCCCGCAGCCAGGGTATGTCCAGCCCGGTTATGCACAAATGCCCCCGGCGCAGCCGGTGTATGTCGAGCGTGAGCGCGTCATCGAAAAACGGCGGGGCGGCGGGTGTTTGGGCTGTGGCTTTCCCGGCTGTTTAGGGTTGAGCGGCTGTTTTGGCTGCGGCGGTTGTGGTCAGGGTTGTTTATTGGTGCTGCTGATTCTGCTGCTGCCGGTGATCGCGTGCGGGGTGCTGAGTCATTCGACCAAAAATCTTGGCCCACTCGATGTCGCGCTGGGTATTTTGCCGGGTGAATTTGGGCGTAAAACCATCGAGATAGACCCACAGGATTTCACCGAGGCCCCGAACCAGAATTTTACGATCACGCTCTCTGTGCCGCGCAGCCTGATGTTGGTCGATGCCGATGATGTGTTCTGGCAGATGTTGGCCGAATCCTATGACGAGGCTTTTCCCTTTGCGGACGTTAATCGGAGCTGGCTGGATGATGAAGCGGTTGCCAAGCAGCACCCGATTCTGATCGACCTGAATCCGGTTTATTTTACCGAGGGCGGCGCGGTGATTCGCCTGGAACTTGCTGGTTGGCGGGTGGCGGGGAATTACGCCTGCGCTCATGTCAAAAGCACGTATGGTGCTGACGCCTATGAATACGCCAACGGTTTTTGCGGCTACCGGATAGACGAGACAAAATCTTATACCGCCGGACGGGTTTTTGAGGCGTATGATCCGCCGACCCAGATGCATACTGTCACCTTTTACACGCCCGCTACCGCCACCCTCGCGCTAGCATGGACCTTAACCTTACCCGAAGATAACGTGTATGCGCAGTACGACGATCACATTGACGCGCTGATCGAGTCGGTAGGGATCAGCCAGTAAGGGGCGGGATGTAGTAAATTATATACAGTAAATTTGTGCGGAAGATCAATTGACAGCCCGCGCCGCGCCATGTATAACTTTGTGCCGGTTAGGTTTAAATTAGGCCCAGTTTAATTCAAGCTCATGCATAGGGAGCTTTTGCAATGACGAGTATGCGACGTATCGCAGTAATGACCAGTGGGGGCGATGCTCCCGGAATGAACCCGGCGATCCGCGCGGTGGTCCGCACCGCCTCCTCCGCCGGAGTAGAAGTGTACGGTATCCGGCAGGCGTATTCCGGCTTGCTGGCGGGGGATGTGGAACGCATGACCTCGCGCGACGTGAGTGGCATTATCCAGCGTGGCGGAACGGTGCTGCAAACCGCGCGGAATCAGGAATTTCGCACGCCGCAAGGCCAGAAACGCGGTCTGCGCCGTCTGAACGAACA
>JAFGJA010000068.1 GCA_016929355.1 Anaerolineae bacterium
GAAGCGCTCACCCGTGCGAATCTGCGTTTGGTGGTGAGTGTTGCCAAGCGTTATATGGGACGCGGGATCAGTTTTCTCGACCTGATCCAAGAGGGTAATATTGGCTTGCTGCGCGCGGTGGAAAAATTTGATCATACCAAAGGGTTCAAATTCAGTACGTATGCGACCTGGTGGATTCGGCAGGCGATCAGCCGCGCGATTGCGGATCAGGCGCGCACGATCCGGATTCCGGTACACATGGTCGAAACGATTAACCGGCTGATGCGTGTGCAACGTGAATTGACGCAAAGCCTGGAATCTGAGCCAACGGCGGAACAGATCGCGCTGGAAATGGAGTTTTTGACCGCCGAAGAAACGGCAGAAGTGCGGGCAACGTGGGCGGCTGGCGAAAAGCTCGAAGTTGGGCTGGCGCGTAAGCTGCGCCGTGCGGCTAATAAGGTCCGGCGCATTCTCCGTATTTCACAAGAACCTATGTCGCTCGAAATGCCGGTTGGTCAGGAAGATTCGAGCCTGTTGGGTGACTTTATCGAGGATGATAAGATTCTGGGGCCGGTGGATGCTGCCGCGCGCCAACTGTTGAAAGAGCAGATTCGCGGCGCGTTATCCGTGCTGAATGTGCGGGAACGTGAAGTGCTGGAAATGCGTTTTGGCCTCAGCGATGGACAAGAGCATACGCTGGAAGAAGTGGGCCGGCATTTTGGCGTTACGCGGGAACGGATTCGCCAGATCGAAGCGAAAGCACTGCGCAAGCTGCGGCATCCGAATCGGAGCCATCCGTTGCGGGATTATCTCGAATTGTAAGGAATTGTCGCAGGTCTAATTGGGTTTATAACCATCGTCATTGTGGTCACACGCTGGCGATGGTTTTTATATGAGGCATGATCACATGATGACACTGGAAGAAAAAATTGGTCAGATGTGTTTTGTCGGATTTGAGGGATTTGAGCCGCCCGATTATATTTTGGAATGGTTGGCAAATGGGCGGATTGGTGGCGTGATTTTGTTTGCACGTAATATCTCAACTCCGGCGCAGGTTGCCGCTCTCACCCAAGCTTGCCACGCTGCTGCCAGGCGTCCTATTTTGATCGCTATTGATCAGGAGGGGGGCATTGTGGCGCGTTTGCGGGACGGATTCACAGAGAGTCCCGGCGCGATGGTGTTGGGGGCTGCCGATTCAGAAGCGTTAGCCGAACAGGTCAGCACGATTCTCGCTAAGGAAATGCGCGCCCTGGGCATTAATTGGAATCTGGCCCCGGTGCTGGATATTACGCATGATATTCACAATCCATCGATGAGTGTGCGTTCACTGGGGATTGATCCGGCGCGGATCGCAGCACTGGGCGTGGCGCAAGTGCGTGGTTTTCAGCAGGCAGGCGTGGCGGCAACCGGCAAACATTTCCCCGGTAGAACCAAAACGCCGGTTGATCCGCACCTCAGTTTACCCGTGATCGTCGGCAGTCTTGATGAGATGCGGCAAACCGATCTGGTTCCCTATCGCGCGGTGATCGAGGCGGGCATCAGCGCCATTATGATCAGTCATGTGCAGTTTAAAGACCTCGATCCGACCTATCCCTCGACGCTATCCCCGGCGATCATTACGGGGCTGTTGCGCGAGGAATTAGGGTTTACGGGGTTGATTTCGACGGATTGTATGGAGATGGGCGCGATCACGAACACGTATGGACCGGGCGAGTCGGCGGTTTTGGCAGCGTTGGCTGGTGCGAATGTAATCTTTTTCTCGCACACGCGCGACTATCAAGAAGCGGCTTATGAAGCATTGTTGTCGGCGGTACAAGCGGGGCGATTGCCTATAAAACAGGTCGAGGCGGCGGTACAAACCATCGAAGCGGTAAAACAACAGTTTGCCATTACATCCATGCCCAATCTCGCTGTGATGCGCCAACCGGATCATCTAGACCCCATGATCGCTGCCGCGCGGCAGGGCACAGTCATTGTGCGTGCCGATGATGCTATTTTGCCGCTCAAAGCAGATGATCAGCGCCGGATCGGTGTGGTTGAATTTGCATCCTATTTCGATTCGGAGGTCTTGGGGCAGGGCGGTCAAACCGGGCTGATCCAATACCTGAAGACGCATATCACAGCGCTGGCGAGTGTGGCGATCCCGTCGGGACAATTGGAGGCCGCTGTGCTTGATCGTGCGCGTGACCTTGCGCAGAATTGTGATCTTTTGATCGTTGCTACGCGCAATGCCCATTTGATACCGGCCCAGCGTGATTTTGCCCAGGAATTGTTGAATGATGCACCTACCACTGTTTTGGTCTGTTTGCGCAATCCCTATGATGCAGGCGTTTTAAACGGCAGCAATGCTGTGATTTGTTCGCTAGGGGATAGTCCGCCTTCGTTGCGAGCGGTGGGCGAAACGTTAACCGGACACTATGTCCCATCCGGGGTGTTGCCCGTGCCGGTTTAAGTGTTGGCAGGATTTCAACGGCGATAGCTTGTATTCTCAGCCGGGTTTTGTTTGTTTAAACAAAAACTGCCCCAGATGGTGTACAGTCTGGGGCAGATGTTATCGCAACTATAGAACTTGTGTCAGCCAGAGAGCTTTGGATCAAAGGCGTCGCGCAAACCGTCACCAATGACGTACAGGCACAATACCGTGATCGAGATCAACAACCCCGGTGCAAAGACCAGATGCGGCGCATTACGCAGCAGTTCTAAGCCGCCTGTGAGCATATTGCCCCAGGTGGGGGTAGGTGGTTTAACGCCAAAGCCCAGGAAACTCAAGGATGACTCGGCCAGAATGAGATTCCCGATCCCGCGCGATAGTACAATCAACAAAACAGAGAGTACATTGGGTGAAATATGTGTGAACATAATGCGCAAGGGGGATGCCCCCACCGCACGCGCGGCCATGACGAATTCGCGTTCTCGCAGCGAGAATGTCTCACCGCGCACCAGACGAGTCGCTCCGGTCCAGCCGAGAAAGACCAGGACTAGAATTAAACTCGTGTCGTTTGGCGCGAGTGTCGCGGAGATGATTAGCAACAAGAACAATTGGGGGATGGAATTCAGGGTTGTGATAACCCACATCACTACATCGTCAAATGGGCCGCGCCAATAGCCTGCCGCGATTCCCAGAACCACCCCAATGGACAGTGACCCAATTGCCGAGAAAAAGCCGATCTTGAGCGATACTTGCCCGCCAACCAGCAACCGGGTTGCCAGATCGCGTCCGGCTCCGTCCGTGCCCAGCAGATAAAATCGGCGGCGACCTTCAGTGCCAGTGACAACGGTTTTTTCATCTGGGCTGATAAGCGCCGTATGAACCGGATAGTTTAGCTCATCAAAGGTGCGTGTGATCTCGCCGGATTCAATATCCCACAATAGGGTTGTGCCATCGCTGCTGCTGGTGAGTACGGACATGCCATCCGAACTAAAAACAGCGCTGTTAACTGCGTCGGTGTGTCCGGTGAAGGTTTGCAAGTTCTCACCGTCAATTGACCATAATTGGGCCGTATTGTCTGCACCAGCCGTGACGATGGTCGCGCCATCGGGACTGAATGAAACAGCATTGACTGCGTTATCGTGTCCAGCAATAGTGGTTAATACATCGCCACTGTCTACATCCCATAGGTAAACATTGCCATCGGCATGACCGGTTGCAATGGTTGTCCCATCGGGACTGTAGGCTACGGCGTTGATGGCGGCATCTTGCGAAAATGTGCTGACTACATCACCCGTTAGGGTTGCCCATAGTTTGGCCGTACCACTTTCATCCCCGGTGAGAACCAGATCACCCTCTGGGTTGAACGCTGCATCAGTGATAGCTACCTTGTAGTTGTCGTAGGTCACTACCGGGATGTCAGGATCGGTTTTTTCCGCTTTTTCGGTTTCCCACAGGTATGCTATACCACTGGCGTCGGCGGTCAGGAACATTTCCTCTTGTGGGTGGAAGATGACCGCGTTAACGGCTTTGTCGTGTTCTTCGAGCAAGCGCAAATGCCGCCCAATGGCCGTTTGCCATAACCGGACCGTGCCATCAA
>JAFGJA010000069.1 GCA_016929355.1 Anaerolineae bacterium
CCAACCATGCTTCCCCGGCGGTCATGTCGTCAGGTGGTCGCGTCACGATGCTGCCGAGGCGCAGCGCCGCCGCGCCCGCAATCAAGATCGCGGGAATTTCCGCAATGCCATGCGGCACTATGGCCGCCACAAAGGGCAGCACGTTCATATCCGCGTGGGCGACTTGCGCCAGAATGAAACCGAGGATGCCGAAGGGAATCATCACCAGACCTAATGCCAATACCCCAAAAGTGAAGCTGGCTAAAATGGTCGCGGCCAGCAAGACCCGTAAATTCTGCATCGCCGCCATGATGATCAAATCGGGATTTTGCTGGCCCAATTCGAACCAGCCTTGCAGCCGGTCAACAAAAGCCTGATCGTCGCCTTCTAATTCATTGAGCGGCAGTTCATACGAACTGGCCCCAATCCACCCCGCGATAAACGCCGCCGCGATGCAAATCAACACGACCGCGATACTGCTGCGCAGCGTGCGCAAAGTCGGAAAGATGCTCAAACGATACCAACGCACCAGATGAAACTTTTCACCGATGGGGCCGCGTATTTGCTGCCAGATGGTTTTGCCTGCCCAACGTAGATTCAGTTGGTCGATAGCGCGGCCTAACAATTCTTCACGGTTAAAAATGCGCGCGCCCATCCGAACCAACAGGATCACAGCGACCAGCGCCCCGACCATGATATACCACAGCAGAAACCGCTTGTGCGGCTGCACCATGATTGTGCCTTCGAGCATGACCAGCATGGACATGGGCAGAATGATAAAACTCGCCAGGAGATTCGCGGCGCGCGTGGAGGTGGTCTGGCTGGATACCACGACTGCGCCTGTGACCATGACCAACGCCTGGACCGTTGTCAGTGCGGCAATTTGGATGATCAACCCCAGTTCAGGCCGCCATTGGTAACTGCCTAACATCAAACCGCCAATATAGATCGTGATGCCGGTGTAGCTCGCCAGGAGGGGCGGTAGCATCGCAGCAAACGACTTGCCGAGGTAGAGTTCCGTATTAGTGAGCGGCGTCGAAAGCAGAGGTTCCAAGCTGCGGCGTTCTTTTTCGCCTACGAACGTTTCCAGTGCGATCACCAGCGAGATCGACACCGGAAAAAAGCCAACGATCATCGGCAGCAGGGGCAGCAGGGCGGGTAGCAAATCCTCCGCCTGATTATTCTCGAAAAAGCCCGTAAAAATCCGCGTGATGACGTTTGCCAGCAGGGGAAAGACTAACGTCAGGATAAAAATTGGGGCCATGATGCGCCAGTCGCGCAGGCTGTCACGCATTTCGCGCCGCGTGATGACCAGCGCATTGCTCAGCGTTTGGGCAATGGCGGGCCAGCCGGTGAGTGCGGTGGGCATTTGCGCTAATGAGTGATGTTCGCTTGACTCGGCAGTTTGATCTGAAAATTGTTCAGTCAGTGGTTTAGTTACGCTTGACATCCCGTTCCAACCCTTCATCCTCGGTGACAATCTGTAAGTAGACATCTTCCAATGTCTGCGAAACTTCGCTCAGTGTAACAATATCCAGACCCGCCCCGGTCAAGCGCCGGATCACCTGTGGATTCACCGTCTGAGGTTCCGCCACGCGGTAGCGCAGCCAGCGATCCCCGGTTTCGATCACGTCCACCATACCCGTTAATTCGTCCACTGCGCCGTTAAGATGCTGCGTCAGATGTAGTTCCATCGTGGGCAATCCGGCGAAGCGCTGCGACAATTCGCGGAAAGTACCATTGGCGATAATGCGTCCCTTACGAATCACCGCGATCCGATCCGCCAGACTTTGCGCTTCGGTCAGGTTATGTGTCGTGATGGTGATGGTGCGCGAGTCGCGCTGCAAATCCTTGATCGACTCACGGACCAGTCGCGCGCTTTGCGGGTCCATCGCGGAGGTGGGTTCATCCAACAGCAAAACCGGCGGATCGTGGAGCATGGCGCGGACCAGCGCCAGTTTTTGTTTCATCCCCTTAGAATATTCGCCCAACCGCTTATCATGCGCATCCCCCAGGCCGAAACGCTCCATTAACTGAAACGGGCGTGTTCTGCGAATATCACTGGGCAAGCGGTAAATCCGCGCGAAAAAGTCCAGGTATTCCATGCCCTTCATGCGTTCGTAGAGGCCATGTTGTTCGGTCAGGACTCCTACTGAAGTGCGTACCGCCGTTGCCTGCTCAACCACATCATAGCCCGACACGCGCGCCCACCCGCTTGTGGGTTTGAGAATGGAGGTGAGCATCCGCACGGTGGTGGTTTTTCCGGCCCCATTTGGTCCCAGGATGGCAAAGACCATACCCGGTTCTACCGCGAATGAAATGTGATCCACCGCGCGAAAGTCTTTAAAATCCTTCGTGAGTTCGTGAGTTTCGATCATATCGTCCTTCTCTGCCTGTATCCAACCCGCTTACTTAAATTCTAAAGGTCTACCGGCGCATAACCAATAGACGCTTGTCATGTTTTCTGTGAAAAGTCCCTGAATCTGTAAAAAACAGGCATTGGTAGTCATCTGCCAATACCTGTTTGATGAACAATGAGGGTAATTGGTGACGTTTAAGCGGCGGCTTGCGATTGATCGTGGGAGTCATCGCTGCCACGTAAGCGGGCGAGCAGCGCGGCCCGGTGGCGCATCATGAGCAGAATTAGCCCGACGATCACCGCCGCCGCGCTAACCGCCTGTGACACATTCACGCCGCCGGAAGTCGTGATCTCGATGCGCAAAAATTCGAGGAGAAAGCGAATGATGCCATAAGCGATCATGTACAGCAGCACAAAATCGCCTTTCTTGAAGCGATCCCGGTAGCGTAACCAGATGGTGACCAGCACCGCGCAAGCCAACAGATTCCACAACGATTCGTAGAGGAAAAGCGGGTGAAAGTGCGTGGCATTGGCATATTTAGCCGGTGGATGGTTGACCGTAATGCCCCAGGGGAGATCGGTGGGCTTGCCGTAGAGTTCCTCATTGACGTAATTGCCCCATCGCCCCACCGCTTGCCCCAATGGAACCGAGATCGCGGCCATATCCAGCCAGGAGAGCATGTCGAGTTTGTGACGCCGCGCGTATAAGATGATCCCTAGCGCGCCGCCGATCACTGCGCCAAAAATGGAAAGGCCGCCGCTCCACACGACAAAAATACCGTCATGCAGATCGAAGGGGTGGGTCAGATACCATGCGGCGGTGCGGCCTGCTTCAACTGATGAGACTGAAGGGAACAGCACATGCCATACCCGCGCGCCGATCACGGCCAGCACCACGATCCAGATCAGCGCGTCCCACACATGATCCGGGTCTTTGTCTTTATCACGTTTTGCCAGCCACGCGACCAAAGCCGCCGCCAGCAAAACGCCGGTGACGATGATTAACCCGTACCAGTGAAACGTAAGCGGCCCCATATCTAAACCGCGTCGATGAAAATCCATAACACACTACTCCTCGTTGGTTGGCGTGCGTTGGCGTTGCATGGAGCGGTTGACATACCAGACCCGTTGCAACACGGTGAAATGAGTTCCAATCGCCAAAATCCACAAACCGGGGATTACCCAACCTGTCACCAGCATGGCTAGAATAACGATCACGCGCTCCATCCGGGTAAAAAGGCCAACTTTACAATCTAAGTTTAAACCTTCTGCACGCGCACGCACATAGCTCACCAGGATCGAACCAAGCATGGCGCTCATGCTTAACAGCATCGCGGTTTGATTCTGCTGGTCGCTGTAGTAGTAAGCTAATCCCATGAAAATAAAGCCATCCGCGTAACGATCCAGGGTAGAATCCCACAATGCGCCAAATTTATCTTGGCGTTGCATGGCGCGCGCGACAGCTCCGTCAACCGCATCGAGCGGCGTGCCCGCTAAGATAATCACGGCGGCCCAGAAAAATTCGCCATGTGCCGCCACAAACGCTGCGCCAGCCACAATGACCAGTCCTGTAAATGTGATGAAATCAGGATGGACGCCCCAGACATATAAACGATGTCCAATCCGCGTGGTTAACCCGCGTGTGAGATAGCGCATCAGGTCGGTTAGCGTGTTAAATTGTCGCGTCTTTTTTTGTTGTGTCATTAGAATGTTGACCCTTGTCAAGATGTGATGGGTACGGTACACTATTTCCAGTTTTCGGGGCGTAGCGCAGCTTGGCTAGCGCGCACCGTTCGGGTCGGTGAGGTCCCCGGTTCAAATCCGGGCGCCCCGACAGTTTTTACC
>JAFGJA010000070.1 GCA_016929355.1 Anaerolineae bacterium
CTTTCTCCCCCGCTTGCTCTTCACTTCGCACCACGGTTTCACATCCCAATAGATTCTTTGCGTAGATTAATTTTTGAACACTACGGGTTACTGTTGATTGATGAGCGCCATCTAGACTATTGGGTAACGTGTTTGACAGGTGATGCATTCTGTGGCACAGTAATTGTAAACGTTCCCGGAAACGTTTACAATTATCCAAAACATATTTTAAAATGCGAGGTGTTTCCATGAGAAAAGAAAATTCGACCTTTGCTCTCTTTTTTGGGAATCGTGGTTTTTTCCCTGCTGCCCTGATCGCTGAAGCCCGTGAAGAGTTGCCTCGTGTGCTGGCGGAAATGGGCCATCAAACCTTGATCCTGGATGAAGCCGCCACACGCTATGGGGCGGTTGAAACAGTGCGCGAAGGCGAAATCTACGCTAACTTTTTGCAGCAGCATCGCGGCCAATTTGATGGGATCATTCTCTGTCTGCCCAACTTTGGGGATGAGACTGGCGCAGTCGCTGCCCTTAAAGACGCGAATGTGCCGATCTTGATTCAGGCGTATCCCGATGATATGGATAAAATGTCGCCTGCGCTACGGCGCGATGCGTTTTGCGGCAAGTTGTCCATTACCGATGTTTTCCGGCAGTATGGCGTCAAATTCACCACGCTCAAGCCGCATGTAGTCAAGCCGACCAGCGCCGCTTTCAAAGCCAATATTGATTATTTTGACCGTGTGTGCCGGGTGGTGAAGGGCTTGCGTAACATGGTTGTAGGGGCGATTGGCGCACGCACGACACCTTTTAAGACGGTACGGATTGACGAACTTGCCTTGCAGAAACACGGGATCACGGTGGAAACGCTCGATATGTCCGATGTGATCGGGCGTGTCAAAGGCATGAATGGCAGCAGCGCGTATCAGGAAAAAGTCGCGCTCTTGCGCAACACGGCGAGTTGGGACGGAGTGCCCGATGGTGCGTTTGATAATCTTGCCAAACTGAGTGTGGTGTTGGACGAAATCATTGACGAATACCAGATGGATGCGATTGCGATCCGGTGCTGGTTGGAGTTACAGAAACAACTTGGCATTTCACCCTGTGTGGTGTTGGGTAACTTGAATGATCAGGGGGTCGGGGCCGCTTGCGAAGTGGACCTCGGCAGTGCCATCGCCCTGCAAGCGTTGAATCTTGCATCGGGAGAGGCGGCAACCTGTCTCGATTGGAACAATAATTATGAAGATATTGACGACAAGTGCATCCTGTTCCACTGCGGTCCCGTACCGAATTCGTTGATGGCCCAACCGGGACGCATCACCGATCACGATATTTTGATCACCTCGGTTGGTGAAGGCTTGAGTTTTGGCTGCAACGTGGGCCGCATCGCCCAATTTGATTTCACGTTTGGTAACGTGATGACCGAAGATGGTACGGTGCGCTGGTATCTGGGGCAGGGCGAATTCACCGACGAGACGATCCCCCCGGAATTTTTCGGCTGTGCGGGTGTGGCTCATGTCGAAAATCTGCAAGATGTTCTGCTGCACGTTATGCATACCGGACACCGCCACCACGTTAATCTGACGCCAGGTATCTATGTCGATCCGCTCAAAGAAGCGCTGCATTACTACCTCGGTCATGAAGTCGTATTGCCACAATGGGAAAAGACCTGGGAGGATAAGCGGCGGTGATAACCTCACGCGACATTGTGTTGAATGCGTACCGCGCGGGGATTGCGATCCCCGCCTTCAACGTGCCCTACCTGCCGATGGTCGAACCTGTGATCCGCGCTACCGTTGATCAAGATTCTTTCGCGTTGATCGAAAGCGCGCGCCTGGAATGGTTCAAATTTGAAGCAGGCGGTCCGGCGGCGGTTATGGCGGAATTTCAGAAATGGCAAAACCCGGACCATATCCGGTTGCATCTGGATCATGTTCCGGTGATCGATGAAGATGAGCAGCGCGTGGATTATCTGGCAGATATTCAAACCGCGATTGGCCTGGGTTTCCATTCCGTCATGATCGATGGGTCACGGTTGTCGTTGGCGGACAACATCGCCGCGACACGCGAGGTCGCAGAATTGGCGCACGCCGCCGGGATTCCATGCGAAGCGGAATTAGGTGCGATCATGGGGCACGAAGCCGGGCCACTGCCGCCGTATGCAGAATTGTTCGCTTCGGGTAAGGGTTTCACGCGCATTGATGAAGCTGAGCAGTTTGTACAGGAAACGGGCTGCGACTGGCTCTCGGTGGCGATTGGCAGTGTACACGGCACAATTTCCGGCGCAATGAAGGATCAGAAAAAGGTCGAAGCGCGATTGAATCTGGATCATCTGGATAAACTGCGCGCTGTGACTGGTGTCCCTCTAGTTTTGCACGGCGGGTCGGGCGTCCGGCAGGCGAACGTATTGGCCGCGATTAAAAAGGGGATTGCCAAGATCAACATCGCTTCGGAAATCCGGCAGGCGTATGAACAAACGCTGCGTGAAACCGGAGAGATCGCCCGCGCGCAGGAGGCGGTTTATCAGCGCACTACTGAATTGATCCGTGATTACCTGGGTAATACAGGGATTCGAGCACAAGTTGTACAGGCAGGATCGTCATGATGGATACTTTACTGGGTATTGATGCAGGGACCACCGGCTGCAAAGTGGCGTTGTTTTCGTCTGAAGGCGCGATGGTGTACGGGGTCTACCGCGAATATGATGTACAGCGCCCCCAACCCGGTTGGGCGGAACTGGACGCGGTAGCCGTCTGGTCTTTGATCAAAGACGCGATCCGCGAAGTGGCGGCGCAGGTTTCCGCCGCATCGATCCGGGGCATTGCCGTATCCTCGATGGGTGAGGCGGTGGTGTTGGTGACGCAAGACCGGAAAATTCTGGGACCATCGCTGCTGAATTTCGACATACGCGGCGAAGAATATCTGGATGAACTCGGTACGCTGCTGGATGATGATCGCCTGTATCAGATCAACGGTAACACGCTGGGGAATCACTACACACTGACCAAGCTAAAGTGGATTCAGCAGCACCAACCGGACCTGTACGATCAGGCTGATTACGTTCTGCATTGGAGCGGATTTATCGCGTTCATGCTCGGCGCTGATCCGGCGGTTGATTATTCGCTGGCGAATCGGACCTTGCTCTTTGATCTCGATCAATGCACATGGTCCGAGAATCTCGTGCAGCAAACCGAGCTGGATCGCGCCAGGCTGCCGTGTACCGTTCCTGCTGGCACACCAATTGGTACTGTGTCTCCGGCTGCGGCGGCTGATCTCGGTTTATCTCCAAAAACGATCATCGTTTCCGGCGCGCATGACCAATGTGCGAATGCGGTGGGCTGCGGAGTCATTGAACCGGGCAGCGCGGTTTATGGCATGGGCACTTATCTGTGCATCACGCCGGTATTCACGCAGCGCGCCAATACTCACGCCATGATCGAACGCGGCTTGAATACCGAGCATCATGCCGTACCGAATCAGTACGTCAGTTTCCTCTACAATCATGGCGGGTCGATTGTGAAGTGGTTCCGTGACACGTTCGCGCACCTTGATCACCAGCAGGCTATGGCGCACGAACGGGATATTTACGCGACGCTGTTTGCCGAAATCCCTGATGATCCCAGCCGCGTGATCGTGCTCCCGCATTTTGCCGCCACCGGCCCCCCGGATTTTCTCAGCAATC
>JAFGJA010000535.1 GCA_016929355.1 Anaerolineae bacterium
GGCTGGCGCGGCAGCACCAAGACGCTCGAAATCACCGATCTGACGATGGCGTTTGATGATGACATCCTGTTCATGGACCTGAACTTGCTTATCCGGCACGGGGAGCGCGTGGGCCTCATTGGACCGAATGGCGTGGGGAAATCCGTGCTGTTTCACCTGATCCTGGGCGAACTGGAACCCGTCGCCGGGGAGATCGTGGTTGGGCCAAGCACGCGCATCGGTTACTATGCGCAGGAACACCAGACGCTCGCGCTCTGGTTGGATCGCACGCCGCTTGATCTGGTGCGCGATACTGTGCCGCGCAGCGAGGAAAGCGCGGTGGCGCTGCTGCTCAAATTCCTGTTCACCTACGAACAGACACGCCAGCCGATCCGCACGATGAGCGGCGGCGAGCGCAGCCGGTTGCAACTGGCATGTTTGATGCTGCAACAACCGAATCTGCTGCTCTTTGATGAACCAACGAATAACCTCGATATTCCGTCAATGGAAGTGCTGGAACAGGCGTTAGAGGATTTCGAGGGCGCACTGCTGGTCATTTCGCATGATCGCTATTTTCTCGATCAAACGGTGGACCGGTTGGTGGAATTGGATGATGGCGGGTTGCAAAGTTACCTGGGCGGGTATACGGATTATTTGCTGGCAACGGGGCAGCTTTAACGGGCACATCGACGCTACTCCATACCGCGAAATCGGTGTACACTGTGGGGGTAGATTTTAGCTCACGGTGAAGTAGGATTCTTATGCCCCAAACAGTTTTAGATACCCTGTTCGGCCAGTATGTGCTGACCTGTCAGGTTCGCCCGGTGATGGTTGCGCCCGATGAATTGGTGCATGTGGTGGGCGCGCAAGAACCGGTGCGGGATCAACCCGATGTGCGCGCGCGCATGTTGCTGACGATGAATTGGCTCAAGGTCGAATACGTGCGCGTTGATTTGCCGGATAACAAACGGCTGGAACAGGTGATGGCGCTGCAAAAAGCGGCCCGCGCTGCGCTGCGGCAATCCGCCGATAGCGCCACACCTCCCCTTATTCCCATCGAACAACCGGCAGAACGCGAACAGGTGCGCTGGCTGGTGGAAAAAACACGCCCCCATGAAAGTAAACAGCAGATCGCCCAGCGAGTCTGGTTAGCAATGGTGCTGCACAGCCTGGGTTTTCGCGGAATGAAGTTTGACGATGAGGGGCAAATTTTTTGGGATGGCGGCGGCATGGCCGGGCGGATCGGGTTAGCGCCGGATGCGCTGCTGGATGTGGCTTGGCCTCAGACCGCGCACCAATCCTATGCGGCGAGTTTTCGCCAGCCGGACGGGGCGATCACGCGGGGCAAGGGGCGTCAGCGCTGGCACGTCTACCGGCTCACCATCGATCCGGCGGCGGACCCGTTATTTGCGCGCCGCGCCGCGCCGGTCCAGGAAAAAGTCGCGTTGATCGTCGCCAGTGATATGCGCGCGACACAGCCCCAACTACCGCTTAATTTCTACGGCGGGGATGCGTTCCAACAAGCCTGTATTGATGCGCAAGACCAACCGTTTGATCATATGCTGGTGCTCTCCCCGCAGCATGGCGTGATCTCGCTGGATGATACGGTCCCGGCGGATCAATCGTGGGAAGAGGTGATTGACCGGCGTATCTGGTCGTGGCAGTTGCAAACCACGCAGCGCCTCGGCGCGCAGTTGTTCGGTGATCCAACAGTGGAAGTGCCACAGGGGACTGAGGTCAATTGGTGGCATTGGCTGAATCCCGACTCACGCTACGATCTCACGATTTTTGGTAGTGGTTTCCCGATCCGGCTGATGCTGGATCATATCGTGCAGTCTTCGGCACGCGCGCGTGACCACTGGCCGGTGATCGCGATTGCCGAATGGCGGGCTGGCTACAACGCGGGTGATTATGATGAAGACCTGAGCGATATGGGTGGTTTTAGCGGACTGGGCCTCGATCTCGATGACGATTTTGACGACGATCTCGATATCCAGGCCGTTATGCAGGATATTGATCAACTGCTGGAATGGGCCACCGAATTTGTTGCGCTGGTCAATATCTTCATTGCGCCGACGGGCGAAACGTGGGAATTAGCGCCGGATGAAGCGTTGGTTCCCATCCGGCTGTTGACCGAAATTGGTATGGATATTGAAGATTTGCTCGATTTGCTGACGGATATTACCTTATTGCTGGAACAATCCCTGCCGATCAGTCTGCTGATCAATGCCAATATGGTTGTATCGGTGCTGCTGCAAATCACGCATAGTTTGGCGCATAATGAGCGCGGCCCAATCGCCGAGATTTTGAGTGTCTTTCCCGAAGATACGCTGCGCCACTATATTGAAACGGCGATGCAGGAACCTAACCTGGAAGATCAGTTGTGCGCCTGTTTGACGCTGGCCGAGCAGATGCAGTTGATCGCTATGGCGTTACCCTCCGATCTGGTGGATCAGTTGTTGATCTGGTTGCAAACACACATTTCCGTGCAGATGCGCCAACGGTTGTTAAACGATGATACCGACGTGACGATGATTTAAGCGGGGATGTGGCGCGCCGTTTGGTTCGCCCCCAAAAAACTGGATTTACTTCACCAAAGGATACATTTTATGCTTTCACCTGTTGAAAAAATACTATTTTTTGTGTTGGCAGTGACGGCGTTGTGGCTGGCGCAGCGCTTTTTCCGGCAGGCGGCGCGCGTGATCCAGCGCGGCGAGGGCCAGCTTGCCATGCGCGACCTGCCCCGGCGGGTGTGGCGTGCGCTTGATGTAACAATCACCCAGCGCACGGTTTTTCGTGCCCGGTTGGGTACGAGCGCCATGCACGCCTTGATCGTCTACGGCTTTCTGTTTTATTTTCTGGCGAACGTCGGCGATCTGCTGGAAGGGTATTGGGATATTGAATTTTTGGGCACGGGGCCAATTGGTGACCTGTACCGTTTGCTGGGCGATGTGTTGAGCGTGGCGATCCTGATCGGGATGGTGTATTTCCTGGTCCGGCGCTTTATCGTGCGCGCCCCCGCGTTGAAGTTCCATGCAGGCGTAAAATTGCACCCGAAAGTCCAGCAGGGCGTGCGCCTCGATTCTCTGATCGTCGGGGTGTTCATCATTGTGCATGTGGGCACACGCTTTTTGGGCGAAACGTTCTGGGTCGCGCTGCGCGAGGGCGGTGATAGCTGGCAACCCTTTGCCAATGCGGTTGCGGGTTTGTGGGATGGTCTGGATCATGACGCGCTCGAAACGGGTGAACATCTTATGTGGTGGTTGGCGCTCGGTACGATCCTGGCGTTTATCCCCTATTTCCCCTATACAAAACACGCGCATTTATTCATGGGACCGTTGAACTACTTCAGCCGCCCGGAGCGTCGTTCGTTAGGCGCGCTGGACCCGATTGATCTGGATGATGACACGCGCGAGCAATTCGGCGCGGCGCGTTTGGAACACCTGAGTCAAACCCAGTTATTTGATCCGTTTGCGTGCATCATGTGTAACCGGTGTCAGGATGTGTGTCCCGCATATATCACCGGGAAAGAACTCTCCCCTTCCGCGCTGGAGATCAACAAGCGCTACGAGATCAAGCAGCACATGGCGGCGCTCGCCAATGGTGCAGAATCGCCCCATACGCTGCTCGATTTTGCGATCACGCCCTCGGCAGTCTGGGCGTGTACGACTTGCGGCGCGTGCATTGAGGTGTGCCCGGTGGGTAATGAGCCGATGTTTGACATCATTGACATCCGGCGCGATCTGGTCATGACGCAAGGTGAATTCCCCGCCGAATTGCAAGGGGCGTTTAAGGGTATGGAGAATACCGGGAATCCCTGGCAGGTGGGCGAAAGCCGCATGGCCTGGGCGGAAGGCTTGGACGTGCCCACCGTCGATGAAACCGACGATTTCGAAGTGCTGTATTGGGTCGGCTGCGCGGGCAGTTTTGAACCGCGCGCCCAACAGATCGCCCGTTCGCTGGTCAAAATTATGCACGCGGCAGGCGTCAAATTTGCCGTATTGGGCGAACGCGAAAGCTGCACCGGTGATACCGCGCGCCGTGCCGGGAATGAATACCTGTTCGCGGAAATGGCGAAGCTGAACATTGAAACGCTGAACGAAGTCAATCCGCCGCGCATTGTGGCGACATGTCCGCACTGCCTGCATACCATCGGCACGGAGTATCCGCAGTTTGGCGGCGAGTATGACGTGATCCATCACACTGCGTTTATCAACGAACTGGTACGCGAGGGGCGGCTGAAATTACACGCGCCGGGGCGAACGAACGTCACCTTCCACGATCCCTGCTACCTGGGACGGCATAACGGCCTATATGATGAGCCGCGTTTTGCGTTGGGCGCAGCCGGGGCCGCGATCACCGAAATGCCGCGCGCGGAGAACGATTCTTTGTGCTGTGGCGCAGGCGGGGCGCAGTTCTGGAAAGAAGAGGAACACGGCTGGCAAGATCGGGAGTCGCGGGTCAATATGACGCGCTACGCCGAAGCCGAAGCTACCGGCGCGGATATTTTGGCGGTGAGCTGCCCGTTCTGCATCCGTATGTTTGACGATGCCAGCCAGGATGAAACCGCCGCCAGAGCGCTCGTGATCAAGGATGTGGCGGAGTTGGTCGCGGACCAGTTGCAGCCCGATCATTAGGTTGCTATTGTTGGCTGCGCTTTTCCAATGCAGTAGAATCGCATTGTAAGTCAAAAAAACAAGGGCAGTCACTCA
>JAFGJA010000536.1 GCA_016929355.1 Anaerolineae bacterium
GCACGCGCCGCGCTCAAAAGCACCTCGTTGGCGGAAATCACAACCATTGCCCAACGCACCGCCGAACAATCATTCGTCGCTTTCACCAACGACACGCTCGAATATCTCGAACGCGGCGGGCGCATCAGCCGCGTGGCGAGCGTTGTCGGCGGCGCGTTGAGTATCAAGCCGATTATCGGGATACGTAACGGAATGCCTGCGCCGTTGAGTGTCGCACGGACCCGGCAAGCCGCCTATAAACGCATCGTCGGACTGGCGCAAAATCGCATTCCGTCGGGCAGCACGATTCGCGCCGCCTTGATGCACATCGCCGCGCCGGATGTGGTGGAGGTATTCCGGCCTCTGCTCGAAGCCAATTACGCCGTAGTCGAATGGATCACGGCCCAGCTTTCGCCCGCGTTAGGCGTTCACAGCGGCCCTGGCACAGTGGGTATTGCGATTATCCCGGATTAGGCCCGAATCAGATCAGATAACCGGATCAATCAGAAAATCTTATGTCCAATACCTCATCTCACCACCCAACATTTATTCCGGCGATTTCGGCAGGATTGGTCACGGCCATCCTGGACATCATCATCAGTATCTCGTTCGCGGCGATGATCTTTTCGGGCGAATTTGCCGTCTTTTTGCCGCGCGGGATCGGCATCGCCCTGTTCAGTACGATGATCGTGTGCGCGATTCTGGCCGTAGCCAGCCAGTTTCGGGGTGTGATCTCCGTTGCGCAAGATGCCGGGATCGTGATCCTCGCGGGCGTGGCGCAGCGCATCATCGCCACCGCCGACGATCCCACCGCCAACGGCACGTTTGTCACGATGGCCGTTTTCATCGCCTTGAGTTCGCTGATCACGGGTTTGTTTTTCCTGATCCTCGGACGCTTTCGCCTCGGCAACCTGATCCGTTTTATTCCCTACCCGGTGATCGGGGGCTTTCTGGCGGCGGTGGGCATCATTTTGATCCAGGGCGCGTTTTCCATGACGGCGGATTATTCAATCGCCCTATCTACGCTGGATAATCTCATAGCACACGATGCCCTAATCCGGTGGCTGCCCGCGCTCATATTCGGCGTGGTGATGTTTGGCGTTACCCGCTACAACAGCCACTATCTCGTCATGCCCGCCCTATTGATCCTCGGCATGATCGTCTTTTTCGTGATCGTGCTGCTGTCCGGCGAATCCATTGATGCGGTACAGGATAAGGGGTGGATGCTGGGGCCATTCTCAGAAAGCACCGCCTGGAAACCGGTGTTTCTCGAAGACTTCGCCGCCATCGATTGGGACGCAATCCTGGCTGAAATCTGGTACATCCCGGCGATTGCCCTGGTCAGCGCGATTGCCTTGCTGCTGAATATTTCCGGGATGGAAGTCCAGGCCGATGACGAGTTGAACATCAACCGGGAGCTAGAGACGATTGGCCTGACCAATTTTGGTATCGGGCTAACCGGGGCGTTTATCGGGTTTCCGACGATCAGCATTACTCTGTTAAGCTGGCGCATGAAGGGCAAAAGCCGCCTGACGGGATTGGTTTTTGCCGCGCTGTTTCTGGTCGTTTTGATCTTTGGTTTCAGCTTGATCGCGTATTTTCCCAAGTTTGTACTCGGCGGCCTGTTGATCTTCCTGGGGATCGCTATTTTAACTGAGTGGGTCTATGACAGTTGGTGCAAAATGCCCCGACAAGATTACGTGATCATGCTGGTCATTCTGGGGATCATCACCACCGAGGGCTATCTGCAAGGAGTCGGGTTTGGCCTGATCGCCGCCGCCGCGCTGTTTGCCTTCAATTACAGCCGTATCGGGAATATCAAACAAACGCTCACGGGGCAAACGTATCAGAGCAAGGTCAACCGCCCGCCGATGTTCCAGCACGAACTGCACACCCAGGGCCAACGCCTGATGATCTACCGGCTGTATGGATATATCTTCTTTGGTTCCGCCAATAACTTGCTGGATAAAATCACCGAGCAGACGGATGCTGATCTGCACTTTCTGGTACTGGATTTTCAACAAGTGCCATCCGTCGATAGCTCGGCTATTTTGACGTTCATTCGCCTGCACCAACTGCTGCGCAAACGCCAGACCATGCTGGTGTTGTGCGGGATGTCGCCCACGGTGCATGACGTGTTTGCGCGCAGTGATTTTGATCTCGCAGATCGTAAGGATTTCCATCTGTTTGCGGAATTAGATGAAGCGGTTGAATGGTGCGAAAACCAATGGTTATACCAGATCACCCTCGCCGGGACGATGCTGCCACTCACCATGCAAAGCCAACTGGAAGCGCTGTGTGGGGATTGTGCCGAAGTTGAGCAAATTATCAACTATATGGAGCGCCGCGAAGTCCCGGCGGGCATGTACCTGGACCGGCAAGGCGCACCAGCGAGCGATCTGTATTGGGTCGAATCGGGCCGGTTGCGCGCGCACATTGAATCGGATAAAACACACCAACGCCTCCGCATTGCGCAAGCGGGCACGGTGATCGGGGAAATCGCGTTATATGCGGATACCACGCGATCCGCGTCGATTGTGGCGGATGAGCCAAGTGTGGTGTATGTCCTCACGCGGGACGCCCTACACCAGATGGAAACCAACGATCCCGCGCTGGCCGCCCGTTTCCACAAGCTGATCGCGCGCATTGTCTCTGAACGGTTAGCGGATACCACCGCCAGTTTAGAACATTATTTGTAGTTGACTAATCTGTTTTGTTGTTTCGGGCGCACTGTGGCACAATTAGCACAATACACTATAGTCCCTACATCAAACTATTGAGCCGCCGTGTTTGGAGAATGGAAGGTTTAAAGTGCCTGCGCAAGAAAAATTAAACCGTGACGATCAACTTGTTGCTTATATTGTCGGACTAGGGATCACGATTGTGATCATCGCGTTTATCCTGATGGCTCTGGGAACTGTCGATAGCAAGGATGCGCTAAATTTCGGCGTGGTTCCTGGCCTCGTATTGATTCTGATTGGGATCGTTGTCTGGTTGTTTCAGGTTCAGCCCTGGAAAAAATTTGATGATCTCACCACGCCTGCCTTCACCGGTCATCACGATCATGACGCTGAACACGATGACAAACATAGTGAAGTTGAGGTCGAAGTTGAGGCTGAGGCTGAAGTCGAGGTCGAAGAACCAGCCGCAGCAGAGCCAGAACCGGAACCGGTAGTCGAACCAGAACCTGAGCCGGTAGTCGAACCAGAAGCGGAGCCGGAACCCGTAGTCGAAGCCGAGCTGGTCAAAGCCGAAGTAGTCGAAGAAGAATCCGAACCAGAGCCGGAGCCGGAGCCTGTCGCTGAGGCCGCCGCCGAAGTGGTCGAAGAAGCGCCCGCCGCCGATGATCTGACGCTGATCGAAGGCATTGGCCCCAAATCTGCCGACGCGCTCGCCGCCGCCGGGATCACGACCTTTGCCCAGGTTGGGGAAATGGCCCCCGCCGACCTGGAAAAGACGATCAAAGATCAGGATGTGCGGTTGGTCGGCAGCGCGGAAACCTGGCCGGAACAAGCCCGCGTTGCGGCAGGCGGCGATATGACCGCGTTGGAAGACTTGCAGCAGCGCATCAAAGGCGTGACCGAACCCGCCGAAGATGATCTAACGCTGATCGAAGGCATCGGCCCCAAATCCGCCGACGCGCTCAAAGCAGCCGGCGTGAAGACATTCGCCCAAGTCGCAAAAACATCTCCCGAAGAGTTGGAGAAAATGATCAAGGATCAAAAGGTGCGCTTGGTCGGCAGCACGGAAACGTGGCCGCAGCAAGCCGAACTCGCCGCCGCCGGGAAACTCAGCGAACTGGAAACGTTTCAGAATCGCATCAAGGGCGGTATTTTGCAGGACGAAGA
>JAFGJA010000537.1 GCA_016929355.1 Anaerolineae bacterium
CATAATTGTGCCTTCTGCGGCAATTGAGTTGACCGCATTCCCTTACCCATCCAACCTTTCCAGCATTGCCAGCGCAAACCGTGCTGCCGTTTCCAAGCCGGACGGTTCGATATTCGCATACGTATCGGTGCGCTGATGCCAGTTCGCCAGCCAGCCATCTGCCCCTACCCCGGCAAGGCATAAGCCCCGGTAGCCGCGTGCGCGCAAACTGCCCACTTCCTCGCCAATGACCATCGCGCGCCCGGTCACATTCAGCGCGGGGTGTGTGATCGCTACCTTACTTGCCAACTGCACCGAATCCGCATCGGGCATATAGGCGCTGAAATACGAGAAGCCTGTATGCTCTGTAACATAAGAAATACGCTTTGTGCCGACCATCTCAAAATCGAGGAACCAGGCGTTTGCCAGATCGTGCCCATACGCATCCAGCAGCACATGCGCGCCCACGCCGCCGACTTCTTCCGCGCCCGTAAAAACCAGCCACACCTCGGTATGCTGCAACGGATTGGCACGGAGATGTGTACCCAAACCCAATACACACGCCACCGCCGAGGCGTTATCATTCGCCCCGGTGATGTATTCGCCCTGTTCGTCCAGCAGCACGACGAGCAAGCCCGCCAGCAGTCCCCAAAAACTGAGGCGCTGCAACTGCACCATGCCCCACTTGAAGCCGGTAAACTGCACCAGCTGCGCGATCCCGTTGATCAGCGCGGCGAGAATCGCGGCAGTCATCGAGGCTAACATGAGATGCTTCACGCCGGGGCTGTGCGTCAGGCGGTGTTTGTTGGTATCGGTATGCGCCAGCAGCACCACGCGGCGGCGCACCTCGCCCGTCGGTGCGATCCGCACGATCAGGTTAGCGGTATCGTGCTGCGGGGCTAACTCTGCAAGGGGAGAGCGATCAACGGCGGCGGCTTTGAGCAAACTATACGCGCTGGTCAGCGAGGCCGCGCCACCCGCTAATTTACCGGATCGCCCGAACAGACCGATTACATTGCCGCCCAACGCCAGCAGCGCCGGGATCGCCAACGCATAGCCCCACGTATCCGGCGCAGCAAAGCGCAGTTCTTCGATCTCGTCATCGGCAAAACCCGCCGCACCGAGAATCCCGCGAATATAATGGCGCGCGGCGGCTTCATCCAGGCTCCCCGCCGGGCGCGGGCCGATCCCACTGGCTAAGACGCGGACGTGTTCCAGTAACGCTTCTGCCGTGAGCGCATCAGTTGGTGTGTTCAGCATAAGTTTCTTCTCCTCAAAATCAAATTATTCACCGCAGCGAACGCAAAGAGCGCAGAGAAAATCACCGAACCTAATCCCCCTCGAACGACGCAAGGCGTGTTTGCAACGTTTGCCGCACATCCGGGCATTGATCGGCATGGCGCGCTCGCGGAAAAGCGGCGATCAGGTCACGGATCAGATCGGGCGTCACGGCAAACGGGGCCGCATGGCCGGGGATCACCAGTTCCGCCTGGGCCATAATCCGCGCCACGCTGCGCCACGTTTCCACAATTTCGGCGGCGGTATAGCCATTCGGCCAATAATACTGCCATGCGCGCAGCCAGTCCTCGCCCAGAATCGCATCCCCCACGATCCAGACTGCGCGCCCCTCCGTATCCGTCAGGGTCAGGCCAAGCTGGATGTCATGATGGCCGGGCAGCGACTCTAACGCCAAGCCTTCATTCACCGGGGGCCGCAAGGGACGCAGTTGCACGCCGACTAAGCCGCTCGGCAAATGCAGCATGTGATCACCGTGTAAATGCGTGATCAGGTAGCGGCCTATGTCCCGAAAGGTGATCTTCAGCCGCGCCAATTCGCCCAATGCGTGATCATAGCCCGCCGCCGTGAAGCACGGATCGACCAGGATCGTATTTTCCGCAGAGGGTTCGCTATTTTCCGGCCAGACTAAAACCGCGCTGCACCGGTGTTCGACCAGTACATGAATATCACCGTTTGGTTGCAGGGGTAAATCGCCATTTTGCAGAATACGCCAGTTGTACGTTTCGCTCATTGTGTTTTTGTCCTGAGTGATGATCCCTAATAATACCATTCCTCTTTTAAGGATACGATCAGATGGGAACATTGTGCCACTACGAAACCTCACCCCCAGCCCCCTCGCCACGCATAGAGAGGGGGAGTCAGGTGTGCGATCAAACGCAGGGATATTAGGAGAATATGCAGAGGGGGGCATTTCAAGTTAGCTGTGCTGCGCGCTGCGCAACCGGGAGCACACATTGGTGCTCCCCTACATGAACGTTTGTGAAATGCACCCTATGTAGATTGGCAATTTGCGCGGCGATGCCTGTATGATTCGGTTAGTACCACTCCCACCAAAAAGGACGCATGATGGACGCTTTTGACCGTCTACAAGCAAAATTGATCGCCATGTGGCAGGAGATCGGTTCCAGCCTGGATGAACGCGAAACCCGCGCGCGGACCATCGTCGTCGTGCCATCACTCACCAGTGACGCGGTAGAGATGACCAGTTCCGCCCAGCAAGCCTATGAAGAACGCCTATTATTTTTGCTGTTCCTGCTGCGCAAACCCAATATCCGGCTGATCTACGTCACCTCACAGCCCATCCAACCGGACATTATCGAATACTATCTCAATCTGCTGCCCGGTGTCGTCCTGAGCAATGCGCGCAAACGCCTGTACCTCGTTTCGCCTGAAGACGGATCGCCGGACTCATTGACTGAAAAATTACTCGCGCGCCCGGCGCTGATCCAGCATATCCGCGATCTGATCCCTGATCCCAATCAAACACATATCGTCCCCTTCCTGACCACCGATCTGGAACGTGAACTCGCCGTAAAATTGGGCATTCCGATGTATGCGGCGGATCCGCGCTTTTTTGCGTTCGGGACCAAAAGCGGCTGCCGCCGGGTCTTTGCCGAAGAAAACGTCCAACACCCGTTAGGCGTGGAAAACCTGTACAGCGTGGATGCCTTGAGTGCGGCTATCGCCGATATGCGCGCACAGCATCACGCACAGGGCCAAACGCTAGACCGGGTTGTGATCAAGCTGAATGAGGGCGTGAGCGGGTTAGGCAATGCGCTGCTCGATCTGGCGAATTTGCCCGATCCCGGTGCGGAAGACGAAATCGCCGCGATCACCGCACGGCTGCATACGATGCAGTTCGAAGCCAGTGACGCGACATACAACGATTACATGGCGACTCTAGCTGATGCTGGCGCGATTGTTGAAGAATTCATCACCGGGGTTGCGGTGCGCAGTCCGAGCGCCCAACTGCGCGTATCCCCGTTGGGCGAAGTCGAGATGCTTTCGACGCACGATCAAATGCTTGGCGGGCCATCCGGCCAGAGCTATCTCGGCGCAATCTTCCCGGCTAATCCCGCCTATAGCTGGCTGATTATGCGCGACGCGGCCAAGATCGGGGAACGCTTCGCGCGTGAGGGGATCGTGGGCCGGTTTGCGGTGGATTTTGTCGTCGTGCAGCGCGCCGATGGAACCTGGAACTCCTACGCGATTGAAGTCAATCTGCGCAAAGGCGGGACAACGGCCCCGTTCCTGATCCTGCAATATCTGACCGATGGGGATTATCACGCTGAGGAGGGCATTTTTTATACAGCGCAAGGCCAACCGAAATACTATATCGCCACCGATCACCTCGAAGCGCACGCCTATCGCACCTTCACCACGCAGCACTTATTTGATCTCGTGAGCGATCACCGGCTACATTTCAATCACGCGACACAGACGGGCGCGATCATGCACCTGATCACGGGGGTGGCGGAATCGGGACGAGTCGGGGTGACAGTGATCGCAGATTCGCCGGAGGAGGCGAACGCGCAGTATCACGCCTTTATCGCGGTGTTGGATCGGGAAGCGGCGCTTCTGGCACAGATGTAACGGGCGCGTGATCGATGACGCGCGGGTAACACTCAGCGCAATCAAGAATGCGTCACTTGCGCCACATCAACTCCGGTCAAAAATTCAGCCGCATCCATCAATGAACGGAAAAAACTGAATTCATACGGAATATGCCGCGCCGAAGCCATGATCAAAACAGCCATCTCATCTGAGCGGCTGTTTGCACCAATGATCGCAGCCCGTTTGACTTTCGGGCTGGGCTTGCCACGCCGCAGCAGCGCTTCCAACGGCAATTTACCGGACGTACCCGTCATATCGTAAGCCAGATACACCGCATCATAAGCATCACACTGATCCACATAGGCATGGGCACGATTAATTAACGCCGGTAGACTGTATAATGGATTGGGCAATTCGCCGGTCACAATCACATGCAAGACAGGTATGGGGTAATCCGCATCCCAATGGTAGTCAATATGGTAAGTGCTCATCTCGCTCTTCCCCGCATAGGTGGAACAATATAACCTCTTGCGCTTATTATCATCCATTCACCTGAAAATGTCCATTGACATCATAATGAGGTTGATACAAGGAATCGTGAAGTGAATACCAAAGGCGTAAATGTACCGGACTGGGTCTGGTGGGGGACGTTGGGCGGCGTTACGCTCATCGCAGCGATTACGGGACTCGGCGCGCTTCTGTTGGCGCACGGCCTCGCTGATCCGCCCGTAGCCGGTCCCGTGATCTGGTCCGATACGAAATTTGCCTGGGCCGGTGGCACAGCAATCACGTTGGACTCCGGTACAAGCATCTGGTTCACTGCTCCTGACGCGGCCTATCTGCCGCCGGATCGCTTCACGTTGGCGGTATCCACTCGCATCACCCCGGAGTCCGATCCCGGCACGGCCTGGGGCATCTGGCTCGAAACCGCATCCGGCGCGCGTGTGATCTATGCGATCAGTGGTGAGGGCTATACCACCACACGGCAGTGTGACGCAACCATATTCGGCAAGGAGCATAATTTTGAAGATGCCGACTTTCTGCAAACAGACCCCCACCTAACCGCCCCCATGCATGGGGGCGGAATCAAAGGAGGGGGTTCGCCCAATGAACATATTCAGAATTACGCCTGGACCACCATCATCTTCGAAGACTGCCCCGCGCTGCGCCCCGAATGGCGTTGGCTGCCCTACCCCCGCCTCCATCCCCCTGGCACAATCAATACCATTACCCTGCACGTTGAGCGCACCGCTAACGGCGGGAGCGAGGTCCGGCTGCGGCTGAACCGGGAAATTTTGGGCGCGGCGGCGATCCGGTGGTCCGGCAGGTGGGGCGTCTGGCTGCGGGGAGGTCGAGCAGGCGGGGCGAGCGGAATCGGGGCTAACGAGGTCAATACGCTGCAATTTGTTGATGCAACATTAAGGAGCGTAGTACGATAGTCCCGATTAGTACACTTTTCCTAATGCGTCAGTCCGCGATCCATATTTTAATGAAAGCACAATTAATCAAGGAAATGTCTATGCATAATCAACATCAGACTCATTCCAGATCGTGCCCATCATGTGGACATCCCAACACACCCACGGCAGCCACTTGTGTGGAATGTGGCTTAACGTTCCCGCCCACCACTCACCTGGTTTCCGATTCGCTGCCCAATTCGCTGCCCACCCAAATCACGTCCATTGCCGATCAGCGACAGGGCATCGTCTCCCTTTATATCCAGGGCCGCAACCTGCCCGTCAAAGTCGAAAACACGGCGCACATCATCATGGGTCGCCGCGACACACCGGATGATACTTTTGTCACGCTTGATCTCGGCTCCACGCACGCCCACCAATTAGGGGTATCGCGCCGCCATGCCGTGATCCATCTGAATGGCAAATCCGTCACCGTTGAAGACCTGGGCAGCAGCAATGGGACTTACATCAATGACGCCCGGCTGGTTTCCGGCCAACGCTATTCCCTCAACAGTGGCGACGAACTGCGCCTCGGCAAACTGGTGATTTTGTTTGTGTATTACTTCCCAGAGGGGTGATCGAACTCCCATCATCCCGACCTCTTCCCCATTTTCCCCCTCTCCTAATCTCCGCAAAGATGGCGAGGGGGATTATTTCTGCAAACGGGATCGCGATCATCACGTGTGTCTGACAGTACTATTTTCCTACTGCCTTTTATGCGGTTTTAATTTTCATCTGTATATAATCAACTATATTAATTGAGGAATCATCCCATGCATAAGCAGACACAAGCCCAACCCACGACTCACGCGATTTCCGATTCGCTGCCCAATTCGCTGCCCACACAAATGACATCCATTGGGGACAGCCACCAGGGAACCATCTCCCTCTATATTCAGGGGCGCAATTTACCGCTCAAGCTAGAACCTGACGCGCATATCGTTCTGGGCCGCCGTGACACGCCGGACGACACCTTTGTCACCGTCGATCTGACCCCCGCCGATGGTCGCCGCCTGGGAGTATCGCGCCGCCATGCGGTGATTCACATGGCAGGCGACACCATCACGGTAGAAGATTTAGGCAGCAGCAACGGCACATTTATCAATGATGAACGCCTTACCCCCGGCCAGCCTGCTCCCTTGCTCAGTGGGGATAAACTGCGGTTGGGTAAACTGGTGATCATGTTTGTCTACTATTTCCCACAGCCGCCCCGCAGTCGGTTAGGGTAAAAGCACGACCTACGCTTGCAGCGCCTATGCTGGCATGAGCGCGTCAAACTCTTCGCGCGTCATACCCCAATACACATCATCGTGATATTGCCCGTTGAAAAAATTGTTGCGCCTACCCCGCCCTTCCTCCACAAAGCCTAATTTCGCGTGCATCCGCATGGAGGCCGCGTTGGTATGCGTACAGATTGAATTGCACTTTTGATAACGCTGCTCCCAAAACCCATACTTGAGCAGCATCCGTGCCGCTTCCACCGCATACCCCTGCCCGCGATACGCGCGGTACACGGCCACGCCGAAACTGAACGTCCCGTTTTTCTGATTACGGCTGTGCAGCGAAATCCAGCCCGCCATCTCCCCGGCCAGATTTTCGATGACAAACAGGACAATGCGCCCGTTATCCTGACAGCCAGCGACCTTCTCCAACCACTCACGCTGAAGTTCAACGGAGGTGGGCAATTCAATCCCATCGTTATGCGCCTGCCGGGTGGGACTATCCAGCGAGGCCATAAACCGCACTTCGGCATCTTCAAGACAGAAGGGGCGCAGCCGCACGTTTTCGCTTTGCCAGAAATAGCGTGAAAAATCTAACTTGGCTTCAGTCACTCAGTTTGCTCCTTTTCAGAAAAAAGAATCAGGGACGAGTGCGAATATTCGGTTCGCACACACTCGCCCGGTATTCATCAGGAAAACTTCTGCTGGGCGGCAATCGTACTCAGATACCCGCCGGGCAAGGGATATTGTGCAGCGATTTGCTCGGCACAGGCCGTTGTCCGGTCTGCCATCCGCTCAATATCAAACACATCCCATGCCGTTGAGTACCCATCACGATCATGAAATATAGCCGCCGCCGCTAACGGGCGCGCGAGTTCCGTGCCGTAGAGATGGCCGACTTTAAACGCCGCAATGGAATAAAACGAGCTTCGCTCCTTGAGCGACCAACCAAAAACCTCGGCTTCATACTGCGCCATATAGGGAATCGCTTCCGCCGGAATTTTGCGGTTTGCTTCCGCGATAATCACCGTTGCGGATACGGCAGGCGTGCCGCCCAATGCCTTGATCGTGTCATTGATGCTGGTGACGGGCGCGTTCGGCAGCGTGAGACACTGCCGTAATTCAGGGATCAGATCAGGCGTACCGCAAATTGCCAACTGCCGGGCGGCTTCATGCCGAACCTCGTCAAATTCATACACCCGGCTGGCCGTCTTCAGAATCGTCAACAGCGCGTCACGGGCGCGCGGAGTGCCAATCCGCGCCAAAACTTTGCACAGTTCGGCGGCTCCTGTCCACCAGTATGGCCCCCCGGCGCGTTCCTCAGCGCGCAGTCTGATCGCACTTAGCATGTCCGCGACAGCATCATCGCCTGCGGTTTTGAGTTGGTGCAGCGCGGCTGCGACATCACTGTTCAGCGTGCCAAACGAACTGGGCGTGGGATGGTTCAGGATGAAATTCGCCAGCGCGTTTGCGTCCTCAGCAGGCGCAGCGACGGGTCTGGAAACCACTTCAACGGCGGGTTTAGCAGCATGAGCGCTTAAAAACAGGTCCACATAATCCGAGTTTCTGAACCGGATGCCAAACCGCCGTTCACCAAAATAGTGGGTGATCATTCCGACGGCGGTTTTGTTCAGACGAATCGAATCCTGAAGGGTGATCAGACCGGGATAGATGATCGTTTCCTGGCGCGGCAGGTCGGCCAGTTCGTAGCGTTCATCGAGATAGTCGTCATAATCGGCGGGGAATCGTCCGATCAGTCGCATCACCATATCCATCGGGAGCCGGGCGAATCCTGCGCCGAACAAGGCGAATATCAACCCGTACATCATCCCGGCGAGAAATTCGGGCAGCATCATGAGTCCCATCACGAACCCGGCCAAAAACCCGATCCCGGTCAGGATAAGGGTGCGTTTCAGTTTGTGTGTCGCGTAGCGCGCTGCGGCGGGATACTTTTCGTCCAGCACCACACGCGGATCGCGCCCCAGATTCTTACGGCAGGTCGGGCAGAGCGGGATGCGCGTGGAGAATGTCGTGGTGATCTCTGGCGAGACTGACCAGTCCGTGATGCGCTGCGTGGCTTCTACCGTATAGTCGCCTAATTCGGATGTAGTCAAGCAGTGGGCGCATTGATTGGGAAACCGTACATATGTGTTAAAGTCCAGATGGATTGTATGTTCTTTGCGACGTGGATTGCCCGCACTGATGAGTTCATGAACGCAGGCTGGGGGCAAAGTAAAGGAAACGGCGGTATCTTCGCGTTTGAGATCAGAAATAATGTCCATACACAGGTAAATCCTCCAATTCAGGAACATGATACGCTGTGAAACTAATGGAGAAACGAAAACGACATCAGATGATCGTGTAGGGGAGCACCAATGTGTGCTCCCGTTTTTTTTCGGGCCGACACGCTGGTCGGCCCCTACATGATCTGGGTTTGAAATCGTTTCTCCATAAGTACAAAATTATAATCCTCAGGCCAATAACGCCGCTAACTGCGCACGCTGATCCGCATACTCCGCCCATAACAATGGCGGGCAATCGTCAATCACGGCCTCACCCGCGATCAGTTTCAGCGCGAACTGGAAACACGTCGCTTGCCCACACTCACGACAGTTGCCTTTTGGCAGCAGCGCATAGACCTGCATCGGTGCGGCGCGCTGGTAGGCAGTATGATCCGGCGCGATGATCGTGCGATTCGCCCAGGTACGGTTGACCAGATCGACCATTTCCCGCGCGACGGTTTCCGCTTCGACCCGATCCTCCAGATTGCCGATAGCGATCTCGTTCACGTTAAACACGATATGATGCGCATCACGCCGCCAGTTGAGCGCAGGCGCGGCGGGGTTATACTGCGCCCCGGCTAGCTCCGCATTGAGGTACGGCAGCGC
>JAFGJA010000538.1 GCA_016929355.1 Anaerolineae bacterium
ACGATTATATTGTGACACGGCGCGGTTTTGGCTTGATGTTCCAAAACCGGAAGTCTGTGTTTTAGACCGTGAAAATGGTTGTACCGCGTTAAGTTATTTTTTTCTACATTTTTGGAGGGCATGGTGAACAAAGTTGGTATTTTTTATATGTATTGGGTCCGCGATTGGGCTGACGATTTTCACCCCTATATCGACAAAGTAGCCGATCTCGGCTTTGACATCATCGAACTGCAAACGGGCACGATTGAATCTATCGGTCCGGCGGGCCGGAAGGAATTGAAGGCCCATCTGGATGAGCGCGGTTTAGATTTCACTTCGGTCATCGGGCTGCCGCAAGAGTATGACGTGTCATCCGAGGACAAAGCCACGCGCGAACGAGGCATCGCCTATATGACCGATCTGTGCAAAGCGATGGGCGAACTCGGTGGCGGGATCGTCGGCGGGATCACGTACAGCTATTGGCCCGCCACGCTGCCCCCTGGCGTAACGGATAAGCGCCCGTATTTTGATCGCAGTGTCGAGAGCATGAAACGAATGGCGCAGGCTGCCGCCGATCATAATGTCATTCTGGCAATGGAAGTTGTTAACCGGTTCGAACAGTACATGATGAGTACCTGCCAGGAAGCGCTGGATTACTGCGCGGCAGTTGGGCATTCTGCCGTGAATGTGATGCTGGATACATTTCATCTCAACATCGAGGAAGATTTTATCGGCGAGGCCATCGAACGCGCAGGTGATCAACTCGGTCATTTCCATGTCGGAGAAAATAACCGCCGCCCACCCGGTTACGGGCATATTCCCTGGACAGAAGTTTTTAACGCGCTGCGCACGATCAATTATCAGGGGCCGATTGTGATGGAACCCTTTGTCACGCCCGGCGGCGCAGTCGGTGAAGCCATCAAGATTTACCGCGATCAAACCGCGCCAATTGGAGTCGATGAAGACGCGCGGCGCGCCCTGGAATTTGTGCGCGGGTTGATGAAATAAAGTCAATTTCCGCACAGAGGATACTCGTATACATAACATAGGAACACGCATGACCAACACGCATCTTATTCTTGCATCGCAATCCCCTCGGCGGCGTGAACTGCTGGGGTTGACCGGCCTCCCGTTTGAGGTCATCACAGCCGATATTGACGAAACACCCCACGCAGGCGAATCGGCGCGCGACTACACGATCCGGCTCAGTCGGGAAAAAGCGTGCGCGATCATCAATTCCCCGGATCATACGCTGCCGGATCATACGTTGGTCCTGGCGGCAGATACCACCGTCGCCGATGGTGATGCGATCATCGGTAAACCCGCCGACGCTGCCGAAGCACGATCTATGCTGCGGCAGTTACGCAACCGGACCCACCAGGTGTATACCGCGCTGACCGTGATCGATGCGACTACCGGCCTGGGTGTGACCGAAATCGGGGCAACCGATGTGCCGATGCGCGATTATAGCGACGACGAGATCGAAACGTATATTGCCAGTGGCGATCCGTTTGATAAAGCGGGCGGCTATGCGGTCCAGAATACGGACTTTAACCCGGCCCCGACGCTAAATGGCTGTTACGCGAATGTCATGGGGCTGCCGCTCTGTCATGTGATCCGCGCGCTGCGGGCGTTCAAGATCGTGCCGGACGTGGATATAGCGGCGCGCTGCCAGCAGCATATCGATTACGATTGCACAGTCTTTGATCAGATTCTTATGGGGCCAACATCAGCCCCGCGTGAGGTGAGTATTCGGTGAGCGTGGGTCGACTCACGTTCGGCCTGACGGTATACTAATTGGGGATGGGGGGGTAAAGTGCGGATTATAGCGGCACTTTACCTTTTTTGTTGGTTATGTGAGGACAAAGTTGATGATGGCACACAACCTGCGCGACGTAATCATAGGTTGTCTTATGATTACGCTTAGTTTAACCGCCTGTAGTGGGACGAATACCGGCACATTAAGCGGCCAAAACGACCTGAATACTTCGCCCCAACTGACCTTAGAACAGGCGGATCAGGTCGCGGAAACGTTTTTGAAGGCATGGCAAGAGACCGACTATGTGACCATGTACAGCCTGATCAGTCCGAACAGCCGGGACGCCTATACGGAAACTGAATTTACGGATGAATATGAAAATGCCGCCACGCAACTCACGCTCATCACGCTGCAAACCACGACGATCAGTTCCTTACGCCAGGGCACAACCGCCGCCATGATGTATGATGTGACATTTCAGACCGAGGTCTTTGGCGATCTGACGGATGCAGGCCGCACGCTGCGTTTGATCGAAACGCCGGCTGGTTGGCGGATCGCGTGGTCGCGCATGGATATATTCCCGGAATTAGCCGAAGGCGCGCGCCTGGAACGCAGCCCGCAAATGCCCAACCGGGGCAACATCTATGATCGTAACGGCTATGTGCTAGCCGATCAAGAAGGCAGTTCGATTGTGCTGTACGGTGTTATCCAAAATATGCCGAGCGAAAACCGGTGCATCGACTATCTTTCGGGTTTGCTGCGGCGCGAGCGCGAAGATATTGAAGACTTGTTTGCTCCCTGGAACCCCGAAACACTGTTTTTCCTTGGTGAAATTGATCCCGAAACGTACCAGCGCGAGCAAAGTAATTTGATTGCCAATTGCGGCATCACCGCCGACGATACCTTTACCCGTCCCACGCGCCGCTATTTCGCCGAACTCGCGCCACACATTGTCGGCTATGTGGCCCAGATTCAGCCGGAACAAGTCGAAGAGTACGCGCGTAAAGGGTATGATCCCGATGCGCTAATCGGGCAGATGGGTATTGAACAATCCTATGAGGAATATTTGGCGGGGAAACCGGGCGCGAATCTGGTTATCTACGCGCCAACGGGTGAAGTGCTGCGCGAATTGGCGCAGTCTGATGCCGAACCGGGGCAGAGTGTTTATCTGACGATTGACCGCGATTTGCAAGAAGCTGTTCAGAATGCGTTTCTGGAAGCGTATTCCTACAGCAGCAATACCTGGGCGCAAACGTCACCTGGCGCGGCGGCGGTGGTGATGGATGTGAAAACGGGTGAAATTCTGGCAATGGTCAGTTATCCTGGTTTTAATCCAGCGCTGTTTAATCCCGATTATCCCGGTCAAAATCGGGGTGCAGAAATTCAAGCGCTGCAAAATGACCGGCGCACACCGCTTTTGAATCGCGCCACGCAAAGTTTGCACCCTGCCGGATCGGTGTTCAAGATCGTTTCAACGGCAGCCGGGTTAGATAGTGGCGTTTATACGGCGGATACGCATTACAATTGTACGGCGGTCTGGTCGAATCCGCGCGATGTGTTGGCGCAGCGTTACGACTGGATTTACGATTATGGTGACAATCACGGCTGGATCGATTTTCAGCACGCGCTTACCTATTCATGCGATCCCTATTATTGGGAACTGAGTGTTCATCTGAACGATACGGATGAGAATCTACTCTCAAATTATGCTTATCTGATGGGGTTGGGTGTATCTTCCGGCCAGAATGATATAGAAGAAGATGTGGGGTATGTGCAGAATCCAGAGGAGCATTTTCGCCGCAGTGGATACCGGTGGAGTATTGGTGAAGCCGCAAACCTCGTCATTGGTCAGGGGCAAATGCAGATCACGCCGTTGCAGATCGTGCGCATGGTCGCGGCTGTTGCCAATGGCGGCACACTCTGGACCCCCCAATTTGTCGATAAAGTGCAGTTGATCGGTGAAGAACCGGTCCTGGATACGCAGCCTATCGCCACCTCGGTGTTGGACTTCGATCCCGAAGTATTCGAGGTTATCCAGGAGGCGATGTGTCAGGTAACGCTCGATCCTAATGGTACGGCCCGATTTATTTTCGAACCCTGGTATCAATTTCAAGAAACCGATGTAGTGGTTTGTGCTAAAACGGGTACGGCCCAAACTGGTGATGAGATAACCAAACCTCATGCCTGGTTTGCTGCCTTTGTACCACAGGATGATCCTGAAATTGCGATTGCCGTGATCGTGGAAAATTCATGTGAAGGGTCTGAAGTTTCGGCTCCCATCACGCGCCGTATCATTGAAGACTACTTTGGACTACCCCACAGTGAATGGCCGTCCTTATGGATAACCGGTTGTACGGACTTAGGGGATTAATACCCAGTAACGAACGGTCAAGTGTATTCGGCAAGATTTTGGGTAGATTAGCTGTTCAATTGGTGTCCAATGTGCGTTGGACACCATTAACAATAGCGCGCGAGTTTAATCTGGCGCACAAACAAAACGTGACTTAAAGGGGAACGGCATCCAGCAAAATACGTTTGATCGCTTGTTCGGGATCGACCCAACGATCATAGTAACGCGCCGCACCTTGCCGCAGGTGTTCGCACAATTTCGCATCGTTGAGCAACATATCGAGTTTGTCTGAGAAATCGGACAGATCATCTTCGTACCACAGCACCTCTTCACCTTCGCGGAGTGGTTCAGGTAACTGGTTATGTTGTTTAGCGGATAAAATACACCCGCCGGCGGCTAGATATTCCGGCAGTTTCCAGGCAAAACAGTGCCCAACCCCGCGTGTATTAATGACAACTCCGCTTTCCCCAACAATGGTCATGTATTCCGCGTGCGAGGGTTCGTGCTCAAGAATCAAGTCGGGGTAGTGCTCACGGGAAATTGGGCTGGGCCGGAGGCCGCCAATAAATTGGATATCAGTGCGTTCGTGGAGAATTTTGACAATATCAGCGCGTTGGCTATTCAAGTCTTCAGAATGCGTGGGTTGCCATACACTGCTATTAAAAAAGACCTGGGTGGGCTTGATAGTTTGTGCGCGATAGGCCGGATAGTCTGATGCCTTTAAGCGCCCCCGGTTAACGCGAATCCGTTTAGCTAGATACAAGAATCTTTTTCGAACGTTGCCGGAAGTCAAGCGGAAAAAACCAGGCAGAGCGTGTTTATCAAGCGTAAACGAGTAAAAAGCCAAAATATCAAGAAAGAACTTGATATTGTTGTCTGCGAGACGGACCGGGTAATACAGCCCGGCCATTTTGATCTTGGACTTTTCGTGTTCTGCCAGTTGGTCGATTTCGTGTTGGTTATAGTTGGACTTATAGTAAACTTCAACATGCGGGAGCAATTCACGCAAAAAACGACTGCCATGATCCCATGAGTCAAGGGCAATGTAGGTCCAGTTGTCGCTTGGGATATTATGTTTACGAATGCGCAAAACCAATACATGCACTTTAAATGGGCGCGGAAAATCAAACGACCAGGTGAGTTCTTTCGATAACCGAATAACACCTTGGCGCGCCAGTTGTTCGAGACCATAAATCCAGTATGAGCTGTACTGTATGTCCGTATCGAGGTAGTAGACGACATCCCAATTGGGCATTGTGTTAATCTCGCAAGGTTAAACGGCAAACGGTTGTAATTGGGTCAGCTAGGTTAGCGCTGCGCGGAAGGCATCCAGCATATATTCGATGTGGTCTTCGGA
>JAFGJA010000539.1 GCA_016929355.1 Anaerolineae bacterium
CACAGAGAAAAACGAGGTTAAAGGCAAAAGAAAACCCTATTTTCATCTCTTTGATGTGTCGCCGCTCGTGGCGGCATGGTGAACTCCTTTGAAATGTAGGGGCGACTTTGCAAACCCGCCCCGACAAAAATCAGGTTCGCTAACCATATCTACCTCACTCCAGATGCACGATTTGCTTCCCCCTCTCCGCGCGTGGAGGGGGGTGAGATTATGGGGGATTGTACGGCGTGCGGCGCGAATAATCTAGCGCAAATACTACAATGATTAATGTTTCGTGAGAATTTCCCCCAAAACGCCTGAGCGCGCTAGACTGGGGCGAGAGGCGGTGGTAACTTGACGATAATCAAGTGCAATCTATCACAAGCCTTTCTATAATCTAAACGGATAAACGCAAGTTGTGCGATCTTTCACGCGAATTGCGATAATCTGTCATGTGATTCGGCGTGAAGATATAGTATTATATTTTTCATGAATATCTATCCATCAATGTGTAATGAACTTTTTTTCAAACGAGCAGCACATACAGTCGCTACGGGGCAGGGACTAGTGCCACGGCGGGCTGTGGGCTGCTTGTGTCGTGTATAAATCGCTTTTTTAATTGGATTGGAGAGACTGAGCCATGATCGCAGAACTTGGCATTGTAACCACTGGCTTGGCATTTGTGGCGGCGGCGTATGCGTTAGTCATCTCATTGGCTGGCGCGGCGCTGCACCGTGATTCGTGGGTCGTCAGCGCGCGGAATGCGGCATTGATGACCTTCCCCCTGTTGACCGGCGCGAATTTGCTGCTGATCTGGGCGCTGCTCAACCATGAGTTCAGCATCGCGTATGTCTGGCAGACTTCCAGCGTGGATACGCCCGAACAATACCTGATCACCGGGTTGTGGGGCAGTCAGGCCGGATCGCTGTTGTTTTGGTCGTGGTTGATGAGCGCATTTGTGTTTGCGACGCTGCTGCTCAACTGGAAAAGTCAGCGCCGCCTGATGCCCTACGTGATCGCGGTCACGATGGCGACATTGGGCTTTTTCCTGATTTTGAACACCTTCATTGAGAATCCCTTCGCGCGGTATTGGGTTATGGCCGATGGTTCGGTCGAAGAAGCGGTCTTCGAACCAAGCGGCGCGATCCAACTGGCGAATCCGAGCGATGGGCAGGGCTTGAATGCGCTGCTGCGGCATTTCGGGATGGTCTTCCACCCGCCGATGTTGTATCTCGGTTTTGTTGGCTTCGTGATCCCGTTTGCCTTTGCGATTGCGGCGCTGGTCACGGGGCAGCTTGGCTCAAACTGGCTGAAGGCAACGCGCGCCTGGGCGTTGGGCGCATGGCTGTTTTTGAGCATGGGCCTGCTGCTGGGCGGACGCTGGGCCTATGACGTGCTGGGCTGGGGCGGTTACTGGTTCTGGGACCCGGTAGAAAATGCCGCGCTGCTGCCCTGGTTGACCGGGACGGCGTTTTTGCACAGCGCCATCGTGCAGGAAAAGCGCGGGATGCTCAAGTTCTGGAATATGCTGCTGATCATCCTGACGTTTTTGCTCGTGATCCTCGGTACGTTCGCCACCCGGTCCGGCGTGGTGAGCAGCGTCCATTCCTTCGCGGAATCACCGATTGGCCCGCCGATGTTCGCATTTTTGGCGCTGTCGTTCCTGGTCAGCTTCGGGCTGTTGTTCTGGCGGCAGGGACGCGGTGATCTGCGCGGCGCAGACGAACTTGATTCGCTGTTGAGCAAAGAATCCTTTTTCCTGATGAACAACTGGTTGTTCCTGGCGCTGACGATCCTGGTTTTCTGGGGATCGTGGGCGGAAGCGATCACGACCATTATGGTTGATCTCGGCCTGCGCGATACGATCATCAACCTGGGATCGGATTACTTCGAGCGTCCGATGGGTGTGCCCCTGCTGCTGGTCGGGATTTATATCCTGATGGGGATTGCACCGTTGGCCGCATGGCGGCGGACGACTGCCGAACGGTTGGGCCGCGCCATGTTAATCCCGTTCGCGCTCGCGGCGGCGGTTGTTGTGCTGCTGATTGTTACGGAAACAACTAACATTGGCGCGTTGATCGGGTATGGATTGGTCGTGTTTGTCGGTTTTGCGACCATCGTCGAAATTCTGCGCGGCGTGATGGCGCGGGCGCAGCGCGGCGAAAATGTGTTTATCGCGTTGGTGCGCCTGGTGGCGCGCGATCAACGGCGCTATGGCGGCTATTGCATCCACCTGGGGATGGTGGTGTTGGGCATCGGCGTGATCGGTAGTTCAATGTTTCAGGATACGCACATGAATACGCTCAAAGTGGGCGAGCGCATGACGTTAGGCGATTACACTTTGCAGCATAACGGGCTGTTCCAGGCGGAAGCGGAAGATGGTCGCCAGATGGTTATCGCCAACGTGACGATCTTCAAAAATGGCGTGATCGTGGATCATGTGCGGCCCCGGATTGATTATTACCCCTCTGGCGAACGGATGAGTATTCCCGGCAATCACAGCACGCTGGCCGAAGATTTCTACGCGCGCATTGAGGATATGAGGGGCAATACGGTCACGTTCCGCGTCTATCTGAATCCGTTGGTAAACTTGATCTGGCTTGGCGGCGCGATTCTGGTGATTGGGACGCTGGTCGGACTCTGGCCGCAGCGTGAACCATCGCGCATGGCGCAACGGGCCAAACTGCCTGCGGGGATGCGCGGTGCGCCTGCCGGGGATTAGGCATAATGATTTACGATGATATGAGGATTATGAAAAATAAAACGCAGAGAAACCCCCACCTGACCTCTCCCATGCATGAGGGAGGAATCAAAGAAGGGGGTCAAGACGCAGGCAAACTGCGACAATTGTCCGCACGTTTGGTTATGGTATTCCTGTGTGCATTGGTGGCGCTGACCTTCGCCCTGCCCGCGATCCCTGCCGCCGCGCAAAGCCCGGATTTTAACCTGCCGCCGGGTGTGACCTATGATGACGTGATCGATGTGGCGAGCGAGATGGAATGTGATGTCTGTGAAGGCATCCCGCTTGATGAGTGCGAGAGTGTGGCGTGCCGCGAATGGCGCGAGGAGATCGCGCGGCAGTTGGGCGAAGGGCGCAGCAAAAACGAAATTCTCGATTACTTTGTCGAACGTTACGGCGCAGATGTGGCGACTTTGCCCCGCAGCGCAACGGATCGTTTTATCGCTTACGCCGTGCCGCTTGGCCTGGCGCTCGTCCTGGGTGTGTTGGGCGGGATGCAGGTCTGGCAGATGCGGCAGCGTGGTCAGCAAGCCGGGCAGAGCGTCCGCCGTTCCGGTGCAGGCAAATTCACGACGCGCCCCGTGCCGGATGATCTTGATCCGGCGTTGATCGAACGCTTACAACAGGAATTGGAAGGGTTGGATTAATCATGTCTGAGGAACTTACCACGAACACTACTGCTGAAGAGTCCTCTCAGCCCGATCTACCCAACTGGTTGCAGGATATGACCGAGGATGCGCCGCGCACGGCTGACGGTGGCCCGGTGGAGCAGAAATTCTCCACGATGAGCATTGTCGGCATGGTGGCGATTGTGGCGCTGCTGGTGATGATCGGCTATTTGCTGCATCAACGCGGCAAAAGTACGGTCACGGAAGGCCCCGCGCCTAAATTCTCGGTGACGGTGTTTGATTATGCGCCGCTCGATTATCGGGGTGAGCAAATCAAACTGGCCGATCTCAAGGGGCAGGTGGTCGTGATCAACTTCTGGGCGAGCTACTGCGGCCCGTGCCGTGATGAAGCGCCCCTGCTGGAAAATATGTATCGCGCCTATAAGGATCAAGGCGTCGTGTTCCTGGGCATCAATACTGATGATGTGGAACTCGAAGCCCTGGGCTATCTGGCCGAATACGACATTACCTATCCCAATGCACCGGACACGGGCGGTAAAATTTCCGAAGACCTCTACCGCACGACGGGTATCCCGGAAACGTTTGTGATCGACAAAAACGGGGATATTGCCTGGTCGATTCCCGGCCCGATCATGGATGGCGGGCGCGACCTGCGCGACGAGATCGATCAGGCGTTGCAGGGGTAGCGTTTATGGAGAAAATAATTCAAACGCGCATCACGTAGGGGCCGACCAGCGTGTCGGCCCAGGGCGAACGCGAACCAGAGGTTCGGATTGGTTCGCCCCTACAAGATCGTGCAGAATCTATTTGTTTTCTCCATTAGTTATCAGTTTTAAGTTATCAGTTATCAGGTTAAGCCCCGATTTCGCTAAAAGGTGATAACTGATAACTGTCTACTAAAAAAGAGAATCAATGTCCACAGAAATGATGTTTGCTTCCCTGATCATCGCGGCGGCGACGGCGACGTTTGTGATGTTTCCCTTTTTCCGACGCGATCCCGATGCGCCGCTGCCGACGCGCAGCAAGACCGGACGCCAACAGCGTACCTATGAAACGCTGTTGACCGAAAAACAGCGCGTGCTGCGGCAGATTCGTGATCTTGATCTCGATTACGATATGGGTAAAATGCCGAACGCCATTTATGCCAGCCAGCGTGTGTATCTCATTAAGGTGTATGTGGCGATTGCGAGCCGCCTGGATGAAATTGAAATCGAACTGGATGAAAAACAGGCCCGCGTAGAAGACGCTATCGCCGCTTATCGTCAGAAATTGGATTAATTTATGTCCCGAACAGTCAGTGTTATGGTGTTAATGTTGGCCGTATTCGCTTTGAGCGCGTGCGGCAGTGTCAGTTTTTCCGGTGAGCCGGAAATTACCTGGACGCAAGAAGTCGCCGCCCTGCCCACCTCGCTCCCCACTGTGACGCCTGATCCGAATGCCACGCCTGAACCCACCGCCGAGCCGGGTGCAACAACGGCTGAAACGGATTTTACGGGTCTTGATCTGGCGCAGGCGGATTACGACGCGGGCTTCGACCTGTATATAGCTGAATGTGCAGCGTGTCATGGGGCATCGGATGGCGTCGGTCCTGGGCTGGCGAGTATGCACAATACCGTTGCCACGCGCGTCGAAGGGCTGTCGGCGGAAGAATACGTGTACCAATCCATCGTAGACCCCGGCGCATTTATTGTTGACGGCTACGCGAACAGTATGCCGGCTGGTTACGCGACCTCTCTCACCGCGCAGCAAATCAACGATGTGGTCAAGTTCATCGTGGAATTTGATGCGGCTAGCATGATGGGCGGCGCGATGGCGGATGATGCCGATACGGATACCGATACGGATACCGATACGGATACCGGCGCAGATGCCGCGAGTGATACGGCCAGCGCTGATACGCAAAGCGAAGCTGACGTCGCTCACGCCGAAGCCACCGCTATGAGTACCGGCGTGACAGGGGAAACCCTGACGGTGAGCGGTACATTGTTGATGGGATCAGAAGATGGCGCGCCGATTCCGGCGGGACTAGCGGTGGAGCTTTACGCGCTGAATGCGACGGGCGAATTTGTGACACGTCTGGAAACGGTGTCCACCGCAGATCAGGGCTTTGTGTTTGCTGCTGTGCCGCGCGCGGCGGGCATGGTCTATCTGATCCAGGCGCTTTATGATGGTGTGCCGCAGGGGACGCAAATCCCGTCGATCAAGGGGGATGAGGAGTCGCTGACGCAGGATGTGATGCTCTACGAGCGCACAACGGATACGTCATCGATTGCGATCACCTGGACCGATATGCTGATCAACTACGCGCCGATTGAGGAATTTGGCCTGGAAGTGTGGCTGCGCGTCCAGATTGGCAACACCGGGGATCGGATCGTCACGACGGACGAGATCGCCGGACCCAATGATTGGTACGTGTCATCACGAATTGAACTGCCGGTGGGTGCATTTGGCATCCAGGCGATGCAGACCGAAGGCAGCGCCCGGTATGATGTCGTGGTCGAAGATGGTATTCCGCTCGTGAAGGATACCTGGCCGCTCCGTCCGGGGCAGGTGCAGTCGATCACGGTGGCTTACTATCTGCCCTACGATAACGGCGCGGTGATCGATCAGGCGTTTGGTTATCCGATCATGGCGGGTGAAGTCCTGCTGCCGAATGACACGGTAGAATTTACCAGCAGCCAGTTTGATGAAGCCGGAATCTGGTGCTGCCGCGTGGCGGAAAGTGGCGCGCTGGTGACTGATCTGGAACAGGGTGAATCAATTGATCCTGATACCGATTTCTCGCTGGTCAAATCACATGCCCTGACCGGGACGGTGGGCGCTGATGAGCGGTTGGTGTTTGAGTTGATCGGACGCCCCACGCGCACCATTGACCTGATTGCGACCAGTCCCACTACCGTTAAAAGTACCTCGGATGATGGCGATAACAATACATTGTCCTTGCTCATCGGTGCGTTTGGTGTGCTGTTGATCGGGATGGCGGGCGTGATGTGGTTTATGCAGCGCAACCCGGCGAGCCAACCCACCGCGCATGATACGTGGCAGCCGCCCCAAGCGCGCGATAAAGCCTCGCTGCTCAAGGCGATTACCACGTTGGATGATGCGTATGATGCCGGGTTGATCGAGGATGACGTGTATGAGGAACGGCGCGCGATCCTGAGCGATTTGCTCGCGCCGTTGTTGGATGAGGAGGATTAGGGCGGTTAGCCCCTCCCTCTGATCCCCTCCCCGTAAACGGAGAGGGGG
>JAFGJA010000540.1 GCA_016929355.1 Anaerolineae bacterium
TTATGCTGAAGCGATATGATCTCATTGGGAGTGTTTACAAGGCGGCCCCACCCCCAGCCCCCTCCCCAACCCAGTTGGAGAGGGGGATTTAGGGGCAATACGGTTTAGTTAGGGCGGGCGGATAATCAGCGTTTCGTACCGCTATCACCGGAGGTTGAAACCTCCGGCTACGCCAGTCAAAAGCCCGTAAGCCCTCTAAAGGGGCTAAAATCGTGTGCGCCGCTGGTTTTCAGCCCCTTCAGAGGGCTTACCACTCTTGGCAATTAGCCGTAGCGCTTCAGCCTACGGCGCAAAAGACCGGTTATGTTCAGCGCAGCAGCGGGCTTAACTAAACCGTATTGGATTTAGGGGGTGAGGCCGCTCTGCACAGCCGTTCCTGGCGTGCCAAACGCTTGACTTAACGCACATTGGGCAATTCATGAATTAGCCCTTACCGGATGGGCCAATACTGCTATTTTTAGTGGAGTTCCAAGAAAGCGAAAACTACCCTATGACCATCACCATTCCCCCGCTACACAAAGTCGAGCGCCGCTTACCCTCTGGTACGCCTGTTAACGTTGACGAGGCTATCCGTGCCCAATGGGACGCGCTAAATCTGGCCGATCAGGTGCGCGGTAAACGCATTGCCCTTGGCGTGGGGAGTCGCGGCGTGGCCCAAATCGCAGCGATGGCGCGCTGCTTGGCGAGTCTGATCCGCGAATCCGGCGGTGATCCGTTCGTGATCCCGGCGATGGGCAGTCACGGCGGCGGCACACCCGCAGGTCAAATCGAAGTTTTAGCCGGGTTAAACGTGACCGGGGCGACGGTGGGCTGTCCGGTGATCGCCACAATGGATACGCGCGTGATCAGCCACACGGACGCGGGGTTGCCGGTTTATCTGGATCGGTTTGCTGCCGAAGCGGACGGATTTTTCATCATCAATCGCGTTAAGATTCACACCGATTTTCATGATCGCTATGAAAGCGGCCTGATGAAAATGCTCGCCATTGGCCTCGGCAATCAGGATGGGGCCACGCAGATTCACAATTCCGGTGTGCAAGGGTTGCGCCATGTGCTGCCCGCGATGGCCCGGCAGATCATCCAGCATAGCAACCTGATCGCCGGGATTGCTACGGTTGAGGATGGTTATCACCGCCCGGTGCAGCTTGAGATCATCCCCGCCGCCGCGATCCCAACCCGCGAACCGGAGTTGTTAGAAGTCTCACGGCCCTTAGTCGCGCGCTTGCCCGTCGATGATATTGACGTGCTGGTCATTGACCTGATGGGCAAGGACATTAGCGGCGCGGGGATGGATACGAACGTGATCGGGCGCTGGCGCATTGATGGCGAACCGGAACCAGACGCGCTGCGCATCAAGGCGATTGTGGTGCTGGATTTGACGGAGGCGTCACACGGCAATGCGGCGGGAGTCGGGTTGGCGGATTTCACGGTGCAGCGCCTCTTAGACAAAATCGATTTTCCCCTGTTCACGCGGAATATCTTCACAAGTAATTTTTTGCAGCGTGGCCGGATTCCGCTTGTATACGCCACCGATCAGGCCGCGATTGAGGCGGCGATCACGAACGTGTACCGCGCGCATCTGGCCGATCATACCGGGGCGCGCGTGATTCGGATTCGCAGCACGTTAGACCTCGCTACGCTGTGGGTGAGCGGCAACATTCTGCGCGAGATCGAAGATTCGCCGGATGTCATCGCGGCGGGTCCGGCGGAGCCGTTGGCGTTTGCGGCGGGGAATCTTGTTTAGATTCAAATTGGCCTCTCCCCCCAACCCCTCTCCATAGGTTTCGTTGAGCAACAGCGAAACAAACTGTCTTGGATGGAGGTTGTATGCGCAGCATACGCGGGGATATTAGGGGGTGAGGCTGATCTTGTTTTTCCTTCTTTTTCTCTGCGTTCTCCGCGTCTCTGCGGTGAGGAAGATTTTTCATGCACGTTGGCGTAGACATTGGCGGCACGTTTACCGATCTGGTCATGCAGCGCGACGGACGCCTGCACATTCACAAATTGCTCACCACGCCGGACAACCCCGCGCGCGCCATGATCGCCGGACTCGAAGCGCTCATCTCCGGCGCGTCACTGGATGGACTGAGCGCCCTCGAACGGATCGCGCACGGTACGACGATTGCCACCAACGCGATTTTGGAGCGTAAAGGCGCGCGGATCGCGTTCCTGACGACGCAAGGGTTCCGCGATCTGCTGTTCATCGGGCGGCAAAATCGCCCCGATCTTTACGCGCTGGTCCCGCAATTACCGCCGCCCCTCGTCCCGCGATCCCTGTGTTACGATGTGCCGGAACGCCTCGATCACACGGGCGCAGTCGTGGAAGCGCTCGATCTGGCCGCGCTGGATCGCGTCTTGGATGATCTCGTCGCGCAGAGTCAAACCCAACCGATTGAAGCAGTGGCGATCTGCTTCCTGTTCAGCTACGTAAATCCGGCCCACGAGCGCGCCGTGCGGGATCGCATTGTCGAACGCGGTATATGTGAGGCGTGGCAGGTGGTGTTATCCTCGGATGTGCTGCCCGAATTCCGCGAATACGAGCGCGCGAGTACCGTCGTGCTGGATGCGTATGTGCGCCCGGTGATCAGCCGCTATTTTGCCCATCTGGAAAACCAGTTACCCGCATCTACTGCGCTGCGGATCATGAAATCGGATGGCGGGCTGATCAGCGTCGAACGGGCGCGGACGCAGGCCGTGCAGACTGCGCTGAGTGGTCCGGCGGCAGGCGTGATCGGCGCGTTTCACGTCGCACAACTGGCGGGCTACGATCACATTATCACGCTGGACATTGGCGGCACGTCCACCGATGTCGCGCTGTGTCCCGGCGATCTGGTGCGCCGTCCTGAATCGCAGATCGGTGATCTGCCTCTGCGCATTCGTTTACTGGATATTGAAACGATTGGAGCGGGGGGCGGCTCGCTGGCGCGCGTGGATGCAGGCGGTGCGCTGCGGGTCGGGCCGGAGAGCGCGGGGGCTATGCCCGGTCCGGTCATCTATGATCGCGGCGGGGCGCAGATTACGGTTAGCGATGCCAATGCGCTGTTAGGCCGGTTGGATGCGGATCACTTTTTGCAGGGGCAAA
>JAFGJA010000541.1 GCA_016929355.1 Anaerolineae bacterium
GGGCGGGTGCTCTATCGACAGCAAGTCCTGCATACCGCCATGTAAGCCAATGTATTGTTACATCTGCGTGTACTATGCTGCCCGCCCTCGCTTCACCTGCACGATCAGCGTCCCGACTCCCGCCAGCGCCAAGCCGCCGATCTCGCGCGCGGTGAGCGCTTCGCCCAAAAATGCCCATGCCAATACTGCGATCTGGATCGTCATGGTGTTGTTGATGATGCTCGATTCAATCGCGGAGAGCGTGCGCTGTGTATGATTCCAGAGCGTGAACGCAAACGCCGTATTCACCACCGCCAGCCACCCGATGATCACGAGTCCCTGTCCATCGAGCGCGGGGGCGGGTTGCACGATCAACCCCGCGATCAGCAGAATTGGCGCGCCAACACCCATACTCGCCAGCGTCACCAGGAGCGGCGGCAGCGATTCGCGGCGGTTAATATCCCGGCCCAGGATCGCGGCGAGCGCGTTCGCCAGCACGCCGATCAGCGCAATGATCAGCCCCACGATCTGATCGGTGGGGATCGCTGCCGGATAAAAGTAGATGATCGCCCCGACCAGATACAGCGCGATCCCGGCCCACTGCGCGCGCGTGAGGCGTTCATCCAGCAGAAGCATACCAAGCAGCGCGACCATTACCGGCGACAGACTCAGCAGCAAACTCAGCGTCACGGCGGGCAAGCGATCCAGCGCGAGGAATTGCGATCCCTGCGTGACCGTGTAGAAGATCAGGCCGAGCAGCGCCAGTCGCAACCAGTCGCGCCAACCCCACCCCCTAACCCCCTCCCCATCTGATGGAGAGGGGGAATATCTGGCAGCATACACACCTACCAACACCACCCACGCCAGCGTATAGCGTAATCCGGCGAAGGTCAGCGCGGGGATCGCGTCTAAGCCGAGTTTGATCAGCACCCAGGACGTAGACCACAAAAACGTGACAAAAAGCGCCTGCATCACGGCGCGTGTATGGGGGGATAGGTGACTTGAAGAAAACAGGTGGGAAAACATAATCAGCACCTCTCAGGAATCACACATAGAAGCAAAAAGGATAAGTGACACGACTCATCGCATCAACCTATCCCCTCTGGCATTTTATTCCCTGAGGTGCGTGCCGCGATCCGGTTGGTTCTAGGCCAGTATAAGCTGGCAGACCGGGGCGACGTTCTGTTGCGCTCGGACCAGACCCAAACCTTATCCCCCAAGTTGGGCAGATTCGGCGGAACCCTAGCAACCCTTCAGTTGACGTTCCAGGTGCAGAGTATAGCGTTATTTCGGCGCGACTTCAATGGTTTACGGATACGTCGCAGGCTCCATCCAATACTCGCCTGCGACCCCTTCCGCGACCCATCCTTCGACCTCGCTATTTTTCACCAGCCACCAGCGCCAGTTATTTTTCTCGTCGCACACCGGGCCGGAGATCACCTCGAAGCGCTCGCCGGGTTGCAAGCTGCCGATCTGGTTGGTGCTGAGGCGCTCCGGCGAGGAGCGAACGCGGCTCGGTAGCGGCGGACTCAGTGTGATCCGCCCACCTGCGCCGGGGACCAGGCGTGGGGCGGGCGCGTCGGGGCAATCAATCGGGCCGGTGTCGTAGGTTTCGACCCAATACGTGTCATTCTGTCCCTCACCGATCCACCCGGTCCATGACCCATCTTCGTCCACGCCTTCGATCAGCCACCAGTTAATATCCCCGACGCAGACCGGCCCTTCCCGTACCCAGAAGGTTTGCCCCGGCGGAATCGTGCGCAGGCGGTTATTGGTCACGCCCGGCGCAGAGCGGATCGTGGTCAGTTCATCGGGATAGAGCGTGGTCCGCGCCCCGGCATCGACTGCTAAGCGCACGGGCATCGAACAGGCCGATCCCGGTGTGTGGGTGGGGAATAGGGTAAGGGTCGGGATCGCGGTCCAGGTGCGAGTCGCGGTGCGCGTTGGTAATGGCGGCAGGGTTGCGGTTTTCGTGGGCGAAGGCGTTGGTGTTTTGGTCCAGACGGCGGCGGTTTGCGTCATCGCTCTGATCAACTGCGCCTGCACGGTAGCCTCTAAATCAGGGGTGGGGGTATCGGTCCACGACTCCGCCGTTTGTGTCAGGCGTGCGGCCAGCAGCGCCTCCGTTGTTGCTGCAAGATTGGGCGTGCGCGTGGCGGTTACTGTGGGCGGGGCAGTCGTGGCGTTATGCGTCGCGGTCTGGCTCGGCATGGGGGTAAAGGTTGCCAGTTTGGTTCTGATTGCTGACGGATTGAGTGCGATCCGGGTGGCTTCGGCATGGGCCGTTTGCGTGATGCCCTGCACAATCCGCGCGGTCATTGTGAGCGTGGCTCCCCCTGTGGGATCGTCAGGCTCGTTTTCAGCGCCACCAAGCACAAGAAAACCGATGATCGCGCCCACAATCAGCAGGGCGATCAGCGCTCCACCGACGAGTAAACCGCGCCCGCGTTTGCTGTCCGGTGTTTGCCCCGCCATGCTGGGCGGTGTGGCGGCGTGTACCGTATGAGCGGCGGGCATGAATCCGTCCGCCTGAGTCGCTTCCTCGGAAATAGGAACGCTCGACGCGCCGTGTGGTTGAGTCGTGGGTTGGGCGAGGGAGTACGTGGCGGAACGTGTTGCCCAACGCTGCTGCGTGATTTCGGTGGCTTTCGCCATCTGATCGGGCGTGGCGCGCGGCAGGGGCGTTACTAACAGGTTATGCGGCGTGGATCGCACGGCGGCGCTGAACTCTTGTGCGAGCTGTTCCGCCGATGGGTAACGCGCGTTCGGGTCTTTTTCCAGCGCCCGCAGGATCACGTCTTCGATCCGTTCCGGCAGGTCGGGATTCACCACGCGCGGCAGGGGCGGCGGCGTATCGAAGTGTTTATACATCATGCTGTAAGGCGTATCCGCGCGGAAGGGCTGCGAACCGATCAGCATTTCGTACAACATAATGCCGAGCGCGTACACATCAGTGCGTGCATCGACTGCTTCGCTGCGCCATTGTTCCGGGGCCATGTACGCGGGCGTGCCCATGACGTGCCCGGTGGCGGTTAAATTGACTTCACTGGTCGCGCCCGCCAGCATTTTCGCAATGCCGAAGTCAGTCAGGTAGGTATTTTCCTGCTCGTCCAACAGGACATTGGTCGGCTTGAGATCGCGGTGAATGACGCCTTTGTGATGCGCGTATGCCAGCGCGGACGCGATCTGTCCTAAAAAGCGTTCGACCTGCTGCACGGTGAGCGTGGTTTTGATCAGGCGTTCGCTCAGGATGCTGCCCTGCACGTAGCGCATGACAAGGTAAATGTGTTCGCCGTCGCGCCCAAAATCGATCACGGGCAGGATGTGCGGGTGCTGCAACCGGGCAATGACGCGCGCTTCCCGCTCAAAGCGGGCGACGAACTCCTGATTTTTCGCCAGTTCGGGAGCCATGACTTTGAGCGCCACATCCCGATCCATTGAGGTCTGGTGCGCGCGGTAGACTGCCGCCATGCCGCCCTGACCGATCAATGCGGCGAGCGTGTACTGTCCTAGCGTTGTGCCCGTTAAATCTGCCATGCCGATCCGCTCCAATGGACGCTGTCTCTAAATGCCCTTATAAGCATAACCGTTTACCGGGGATCGGGGCAAGTTTGTTGACAAGCCCATTTAATTCTGTTAATCTCTAAAAATGAACACGTTCATTTCTTGATTCGTTCTCGTGCCTTCGTGATGAAGAGGTGTTTTCATGACTGACGATCTGACGCCCAAAGCGCAGCAGACGCGCCGCCATATTCTTGATACCGCGCTCGATCTTTTCGCCACGCAGGGCTACGACGCCACTACCATGCGCGAGATCGCAGGGGCGGCGGATTGTTCGCTGGGCCTGGCGTACCGCTATTTTGCCAGCAAAGAGGCGATGGTTTTAGCCTTGTACGGGCGTATGGCGGCGGAAACGGCGGAACAGATCGCGGCCCTGCCGGGTGATATGCCTATCGCGGCACGGTTCCATACCGTGATGGGTGCGCGCCTCAAGGCGGCGGTCCCTTACCGCGCGGCGTTGGGCGCATTGTTCGGTGCGGCGGCGAATCCGAATTCGGGCATCATCATGTCGGGCGCAACGGTGGGCGATGCGCGGGATGTGGCGCTGGAGTCGTTCCGGCAGTTGGTGCGCGAAGCCGCCGACGCGCCGCGTAACGGCAAGATCGAGTATCTGGCCTCACTGTTATATAGTCTGCATTTCCTGACGATCCTGTTCTGGTTGTATGATCGCAGCGCGCACCAACGCGCCACCGGCGATCTGCTCGATTTTATGCGCGATTCACTGGCGACGCTGCGCCCGATGCTGATCATCCCGCTAGTGAGCAGCAGTCTCGCGCGGTTGGCGGGGATCATGGCGATGGTGTTTGGCGGGGATTCGTCCGAGCCGTAAGGTTAACGAGGGTGAATCACATCCTCTTTCGAAGGAGTTCCCCATGCCGCCGCTAGCGGCGACACATCAAAGGGATGAAAATTTGCCTTTAACCTCGTTTTTCTCTGCGATCTCGGTATCTCTGTGGCGAACTATCTACGGAATCGATACTGCCGCCAGGCGAAATGGCGCGGGCGGCGCGTAATCCGCCCGTGCGATCAAGGCGCGCGACTCCTGCGCAAGGGCGTTATTGGGATTGAACTGGATCGCCCGATCCAGTTCGGCGCGGGCGTCCGCCATCTGACCCACCGCCGCGAGCGCCAAACCCCGCCAGGCCATCACATCCTCATTTTCCGGTGCGCTGGCCTGAATGCGCGCCGTGATCGCCAACACATCCGCGTAGCGCCCGGTGTGATAATACGCCGCGTATGGGCCGAATTGATACCACAGCATCCGCTCCGGCAGATCGAACCGTAACGCCTGATCGAAATAGTGCGCAGCCGTGTCGTAATCGCCTGATGCGGCGGCGGCTGTGCCCGCGTTGTAATACGCCCACCTATCGCTTTCCCCGGCAGCGA
>JAFGJA010000542.1 GCA_016929355.1 Anaerolineae bacterium
AGGGGTGGACCAATGTGTCCGCCCTGGGCCGACACGCTGGTCGGCCCCTACGAAAACCATGTGCTGACTTCCGCCACCGTGTACTAGTCAGTTTTCAGCGATCAGCAGAAGCATACTCCCCTCCCCCCTTTTGGTGATGGTTGTACGGGGAAAACGTGGCGTAAAATCCGGTTGTAGCGCGCTAACCGTCCGTATACAGAGGGCGGGTTTGCAAACCCGCCCCCTACAAAGCCAAATTCCCCAACGGGATCGTGGGGAGTCTGGTTGTGTGATGATTCTATACAATTGGTAAACGGCTAAAACCAGCATAGCACAGATGTGCGGGTGTGTCATCGTCAGTGAGTGGTCATTCAAGTGACACGCGCGAGTGTTCTATTTGATTTCCGGCACGATGGTGCAGTCGCTGATCGTTTCGACGAGATCAGAACGCACCCATTTGTTCCCCTCGGCTAATCTCCACCACACAAAACCATCCGGCGCGTTGGTTTGACCGTCCACTTCAGCGATTTCGGCAAAGCTGAGGCTGCCCACAATTGGGCGATTGACGCTCGGTCCACCACGCAGATTCACGGTACGCGCGCTGCGAATCTGGCAGCCATCGGCGGGGGTGTCGCCGAGATCAAGGTTGGTATCCACGACCCAGCCTTCATAGTAGCTGCGAACCTGATAGTTCCCATTTCCCAGATAGGTGATAAAACACGTTTCTTCCTGTTTGAGCGAAAGTTCCACATCAGGGTGCAGGTAAAGGGCGGTTTCACAGGCGTATTCCCAGTCGCCAACCACATATTTAGCGGTGCTTTTCTTAAGGCGCGATTGGATGCTGTGGCCCATGATGTTGATCACCGGACCCGGTTCGATGCTAAGCGTATGATACCGGGTATCAGTATCGGCTACGATTGCGCCGGTATAGATGTCTAACTGCATGGTGTTTTCAAACGTCTGGTTTGCTTCAGGTTGGACTGATTCCGCATGTACTTCAATGGTACGGTCATCAACTGTCCCCACCGCCTGGAGTGATTGGATTACTCGTGTGTCCGGCGGCAGGGTTGGATTGCCGATGGTGGCTGTGTTGAGCCAATATCCCTCGCGCCTCAGATAGAAATTTTCGTTGAGTAGGGGCTGCATGACGGATTCGACGGGTTCGTCGGCAGCGTCGTCTGTCGTTTCGGTGGCGGCGACGGTTGCTTCCCCGGCAGGGGCCATGGTGAGCAGTTCGTCATAGGTGACAAATTCAACCGGAGGTTTAACGGCGTCTATGGTTTTTGGTCGGGGGGCATCCAGCACCACTTTGAAGGTACTCCAATCGCCATCTGCGCCGCACTTCAAGCTGTAAAGGCCGGGATCATGCGGAATGAAGGCGCTTTTAGCAACCAGATGATAGCCTTCAAGGATATTCACCGAGGTGTAATGCAGGTTAACGGCTTCTTCCTCGGTGAGTAGGGGCAGCGTGGCGATTTGTTCCCAGCCGGTATTCCAATTACGGGCCATATAAGCGGATGTTTCATACTGGCGAAGCGCATTCTCGACATCATCGGGATTATTCAACATGCCAAAGTTGGCCTGGGGGTAGGTTTCAACATAGATTTCAGTCGGGCCATATTGATCCAGCGATAGGGTTGGCAGCGCCACATCACAGCGAACAATGTAGGGATGGTCTGCAATCAGGTCGCCGAACAGGGGCACATCGTTTGTTCCGTCTGATAAGGCGAGTAAGGTGGTCATCTTTGGGAAATTCTGCTCTATGATCAAGCGTAAGATCGTGATGCTGGTTCCTGTCACAAACACGATGGGATGCGCTGCCGCGACACTCATGCCCCCGACGTGGACTAGCAGCGCCTCCGCCGCTTTTTCTAACGCTTGATGGGCGGCAAATTCGACAATGAGTTCGGTCAGTACTTTGATGCTCTCATTATCATCCAACTCAACGCCATAAGGCAGTCCCCCAATCCAGGCGTGGGTAAGTTCTTCAATTGCAGGGTGGGGATCGTCCTGGGCGTGAGTGCTATGGGGGAGGGGGGCGAGTGGGGCGAGGAGGCCCACGATGATGAACATTGTTACGAACGTCAAACGGAATTGCATTGCGGGCTAATCCTTTCAGGAGATGTTTAAGTTAGCGTTGTTTTAATGGTTTGTAATGGACGGATTGTTCATTTTAGCATTAGGTATAATTTTGCGATAGCAAGCTGTATATTTTCACAAAGATGTGGCACGATCCCGCATCCCCTGCCACAATCGTAACCTCACCCCCCGGCCCCCTCTCCACGCATGGCGAGGGGGAGTCAGGTTGAGTGGGGGAGGGATATGCAACGTAATACAGAGGGGGACATCATGAAAGGTATTGTATCTGGCGGAAGCCAGCAGACCGTAGACGCGGGAGCCGAGATGCTGCGGCGTGGGGGGAATGCGGTGGATGCAGCCGTCGCCGCGACGTTTGCCAGTTTTGTCGCAGAGGCGGCGATCTCTGCGCCGGGGGGCGGCGGCTTCGCGTTGATCAGTGGGCCGGATCACGAGCCGCGCGTCTATGATTTTTTCTGCACGATGCCGGGGTTGGGCCGCGATGGTCCGATTCCGCCGGATATGGATTTCGCGGCGGTCCCGGTCACGTTTGAAGGCGGCATTGTCGAATATTTTCACGCCGGACGGGGATCAACGGCGGTCCCCGGTAATATCGCGGGGCTGGCGCAACTGCTCGAAGATGCGGGATCATTGCCGTTGGCGGTGGTGCTGCAACCGGCGATCAAGCTGGCGCGCGATGGTTTCCCCCTTACCAAAGGGCAGGCGTATCTGATCCGTATCATTGGGCGCGAAATTTTGTGCTACACCCCGCAGAGCGCCGCGATCTTTGCCCCGCAGGGCGATCTGTTGGGCGAAGGCGATCATTTTGCGAATCCCGCGCTGGCGAAGACGCTCGAACGGATCGCGGTGGAGGGCTGGGAATCGCTCTATGCCGGATCGTTGGCGGAACTGCTTTTAGACGAACATCGCGTGCATGGCGGCTTGATCACGGCGGAGGATTTGAACGATTACCGCGTTGTGCGCCGCGAACCCCTGCGCTTTTCCTATCGTGATTTCACTATTCTTACGAATCCGCCCCCCTCACTCGGCGGGATGCTAATCGCGTATGCGCTGCGTTTGCTGGAACACGTCGATCTGACGGAGCATATCTACGGTGACTGGAATCACATGACGGTGTTGGCGGAGATCATGCGTTCGGCGTTGATTGCACGCCACCGCGATCAGCCGCAGCGTTTCCAGCGCCCCCAGGAGTGGGCGGCGTGGCTGGCGAGTCAGCAAATGGATGTTGATCTGGCGGACTTTGCGCGGGCGGTGGCGTCTGGCCCGCCAGATACGAGTCCCGATCTGCCGGATGGTCCAAGCAGCACGACACATATCAGTGTGGTTGATGAGTCCGGGTTGGCGGTGGGCATCACGACGACGCCGGGCGAAACGGCGGGCTATACGGTGGGCAGTACCGGTTTGCTGATGAATAACATTCTCGGCGAAGCGGACCTGAATCCCGATGGATTCCACCAGTGGCCGCCGGGGATGCGCCTGTCCTCGATGATGGCTC
>JAFGJA010000543.1 GCA_016929355.1 Anaerolineae bacterium
CGGCATACGAGTCGCTCTCCACGTTGGCCCGCGAAGTGGTGAAAAATACGCGCGCTATTCAGGGCGTGATCACCGAACTGCGCGATCTCAGCACGTTTAACCCGCGCGATCTGGCAACGGTGCAGCGCCCGATCCCGGCGAATAACCTGCTGTGGCATGTCGGCGCGGAATGGGAACCGCTCGCACGGCTGGCGAAGATTCAGGTTCGCGTGTTGTTTGGGCCGCGCGGGTTGTATGTTTTGGGCGATGAACGGCGGCTGCGGTGGGCATTAGGCAATGTGGTCGATAACGCGCTGAAATTCTCCCCGCCGGGCACGACGATCACGTTAGCCGCACGCCACAAAGACGATCACGACGACAACCGGATCGAGTACATTATCAAGGATGAGGGCTACGGCATCGCGGCGGATGACCTGTCGCACGTCTTCACCCGGTTTTATCGCGGCCATCCGTGTGATTTTGACGGTCAGCCGGTGCGCAAACCGGGGACCGGACAGGGGCTTTTCATCGCGCGGCGCGTGATCGAGTCGCATGGTGGGGAGGTGTCGCTGGCGAGCCGGGTGGCGCGCGGCACAACGGTGATTATTCGTCTGCCATTGACCTCTGATATTTCGTTTGATCTGCCCGATGATGATAGTGATGGTGATCTTTTGCTTGACGAAATCCCCGCGCCGGATACCTCCGATACCCAGCCGCGTGAAACCATTATTCCCTCTGAAGATGAGTTTGATACGGTGCGCTTAGAGCCGCGCAACTGGCATGAGGACGCTTCCTGAGTAGTAGCGCTGCATCAAGCTGTTATTTATGCTGGAAGCGAATCTGGCAATGCAACTGCCCAAACCAGATTTCATCACCGTCTTTGACGATGTAGTATTCTTCGGGCATGAGCCGCATCCCATTGATGTAGGTATAATTCATACTCTTCAGATCGGCTAGCAGCAGCTTATTTTCGCGGCGCGTGATCACGGCGTGCATCCGTGATACGCCCCAATTCCCAGCATTGACCGGGTTGAGATCGATATCCGGGGCCATCGCGGAATTTTCAGTCGCACGCCCGATGAACATTTCATCCTCACCCACCAGATTCACGCGCAAGGGATGCGGAAAATTTTTGAAGTAGGCCAGCATGATCGTATTCGGCCCGAAGTAATCAGCCTCATAGCGCATCTGGGCAGTACCAACCTCGTTATCCGGCTGAGGGCGCACGGGCTGCGCGGGCCGGACGGGAGTCGGCAGTTTGACCGAGGCGCGCGGTGGGGCGGCGGGATGATTGTGGGCGGTCTGCTGCCCGCCGTCATCCTCATCATCATCCTCAAGTTGATCCAATAGCTGCTCAAGACGCTGCTGATGCTGCGCGCTTAACATGGCAGGATTCAGGTGGCCGGTCAGCGCGGCTTTCTGGTGCATCTGTTGCTGGACTTGCTCGGCAGCCTGGGCCAATTGCTCCCCGGATACCGTCGCGTGCGCGTTATTTTCGCGGTGGCGGTATTTGTGTCCTTCGCGGCGTTCCCAATCTTTAGCCAGCGTTAAGAAGGCGTTACGTGTCACTTCGGTCATATCCGGCACTTCGTCGCAGACCTGATACCAGGCATCATCGCGGTTTAGACCGGATTGCCGGAGGTGCGTGAAGCGCGAAAAGAGATCAAACGCGCCAGGATTATGATTATCTTTTTTGGGCATTGTATCAACTCTGTGTCTCTAGCGAGGATTCTTGTATCCTTAATTTAACATAATTCTACTAAGAACTTAGTATGAATTTTTTAACGCTGGTTGCTCAATGGTGTTTGAATATCGTTAGGGCATGATCCGAATATGACCATCGGCGTTGTGGAAATTTATTTTGCCGCCAGCACGCAGATATAGGACAATGCCCTATACTTATTAATCGTTAAGGAGAGGAGAAACGAGCAAACCAATGGCTTTTGATGTGATTCTGGCGGCGGTGGGTATTTTCGTGCTGCGCGTGTTCGGGAATATGATCACGACGATTCGCTTGATTGTTATTGTGCGCGGGCAGAAATTGAGCGCCACTATCCTGGGTTTTCTGGAAGCGCTGATTTTCGCGGTGGCCTTAGGCAGTGTCGTGACCAATCTCGATAATATTGTGAACTTGATGGCCTATTCGTCAGGGTATGCCGTGGGCGGCTATCTAGGCATGGTGATCGAGAATCGCCTCATCCAGCGTTTTATTTCGGTGCAGGCGCTTTCGATGCGGTACGCGCACGACATCGCGGTGGCGATCCGCAAAGCGGGGTATGGCGCGACGGAAAGTTGGGGTGAAGGGGCGGAAGGGCATCACGGCGTTGTTACGGCGGTGGTGGGCCACCATCAGGTGAGTGAGATTATCCAGGTAGTCGAATCGGTTGATCCGAAAGCGTTTGTGACCATGAGTGAGTTGCGCGGCACAGCACACGGGCATTTCCGGCGCTTGCTGCGTCCCGAACGCTGACCCCTTCCTAAAGCGGCCCTGTAAATTCTTTTTTCACCGCAGAGGCGCTGCAAGCCGCGACGCCAAGAGCGCAGAGAAAAAATAAGGTAAAAGCAGGAGAAAAACGAGCGTTAGAATGGGATCGTTAGTCCAATATGTTCACGCTTACATTACCCGCCACAACCTGATCGCGCGCGGCGACACGGTGATCGTGGCGGTATCCGGTGGGGCGGATTCGCTGGTGCTGCTGCATGTGTTGGGCGCGCTGCGAAATGCGCTCGATCTGCGCTTGCACGTCGCTACGCTGGATCACGGGATTCGCGGCGCGGCAAGCGGGGCGGATGTGGCGTTTGTGCGTGAGATCGCGGCAGCGTGGGGCGTGCCGGTCACGGCGGGATCGGTGGATGTGCCCGCTTACGCGGCACAAGCGGGCATCGGGATCGAGGCGGCGGCGCGGGCGCGGCGGTATGCGTTTCTGGCAGAGGTGGCGGAGTCGGTGGGCGCGCGGCGGATCGCTACGGGGCACAATCAGGACGATCAAGCCGAAACGGTGCTGCTGCACCTGCTGCGCGGGAGTGGGTTGGATGGGCTGCGCGGGATGTTGCCTATGGCCCCTATCGAAGTTCAAAAACCCATATTCACCGCAGAGAGCGCAAAGAACGCGGAGAGAAAAAAGGAAAAAGCGAGAGAAGATCATTTATTGATTGATACCCCCTCTCTACCGCGTGGGGGGAGGGGTTTGTTGTATATAATCCGCCCCCTGCTGCACGTTTCCCGCACGGAGATCGACGCTTACGCCGCCGCGCACGATCTCGCACCGCGCGAGGACGCGACGAATCGCGATCTGGACTACACGCGGAATCGCCTGCGGCATGAGATTATCCCTCTGCTGGAAATGCTGAATCCGAATGTGAAAGCGGCGATAGCACGCACCGCCGACATTTTGCGCGCTGATGCGGATTGGATCGCGGCACGGGGGCAGGCGGCGCTGCACGATATGATGATCGGATTGCGGACTGATTCAGTGGTGCTCAATCGCGGGCAGTGGCACTTGCTCACGCTGGCGGAAAAACGCGCGGTACTGCGGCAGGCGGTGCAGATGGTGCAAGGGGAGCAGGGTGCGGCGCGCGATCTCACGTTTGCGCATATCGAAAACGCGATCCGGGTGGCGGATTATGGCGCAACCGGCGCGGCGGCAACGCTGCCTGGTGGGTTGATGCTGCGTATTCTGTACGATGACATCCTCACGCTTGGCCCAACGGATCAGACGATCATTAATCTGGATGCACCCGCGATCCCGCCGACGCTGGCGCTACATGATCATGCGCTCAGTTGTGCGGCTGGTGAATCATTACAACGAATTTTTGATGGTTGGTTATTTGAAACATTTCCTTTCCCGGTGGCTGGTGATCTCGGCGCGTGGCATAGCGATCCATTGGCGGCAGCGTTAATGATCTCGCCGGGGACACGGTTAATGCTCCGCACGCGCCAACCGGGGGATCGTTTTTTGCCACGCGGGATGGAGGGCAGATCGCAAAAATTGGCGGATACCTTGACGAACATGAAAGTCCCGGCGGTGTGGCGCGATCATATTCCCTTATTAGTTGCACAAGACACCCAGCAGATCGCGTGGTTTGTCGCACCGACGGCGGACGGGGTGCGGGGGCGGGTCGCGGCATGGTGCGCGATCCCCACGACAATTCCATCCATTGAGAAATGGGTCGTGGTACGTTGGTCCCATGTTGATTCTATCTCTTAGCGACGCTAACCGAAGATAAACTTTAACTTGCGTTTTCCATTTGTGAATGGCCTACCATGCCAATTAATGAAGACTTGCATTTTTGCAAACCTTCAATTATAGTTAACGTAACATGAATAAACGAACTCTTAAATTTTGTGAGGCAGGACAATAATGGTCAATGCAGAAGATGCTTATGTTCTGGTAGTCGATGATGAGGGCGCAATCCGCTATTCGATCAGCAAAACGCTGCAACGGGTGGGGTATCAGGTCCATACTGCCGAGAACGGGGAAAAAGCGTTAGATATGATGGAGCACCAACCGTATGACGTGGTGCTAACCGATATTCGGATGCCCGGTCTGACGGGCGTTGAGTTATTGGCGAAGATCAAGGATCAAGCCCCGGATGCGGTTGTGATCTTGCTCACCGGGTACGCCAGCCTGGAAACCGCTATCGAGAGTTTGCGGTTAGGCGCGCACGATTACCTCGTCAAACCCAGCAGCAGCCAGGACATCCGCAACAGTGTAGCGCAAGGGTTGGAACGCGCGCGTAATTTGCGCCATCGCCGCGTGTTGCTGCGCTCGATCCGTGATAATGTTGAGGAATTGACTACCACCAACTTTGATTTTGAGTCAACGGAAACCAAAGCCAACCTGCAAATGCACAGTGCTACCGAAACGCCAGTCGTGACACCGGTAACAACGATGACCATTGGACCGCTGACGATCTTCCCTGGGCGTTACCAGATTTCGGTGGGCGAACAACCGATTGATCTGACACCTACCGAATTTGATCTGCTGCTGTATCTGGCGGCGCATCGCGGGCGTGTTGTGCCGTGTTCGGAATTGGTGCGCGAGGTGCGCGGTTATACGCTCGAAGAACACGAGGCGCGCGAAGTGATCCGCCCGCATGTGAGCAATCTCCGGCGCAAGCTGAAGGCGTCCGGGCAGAACCCGAACATTATCGTGAATGTGCGCGGGATCGGCTATCGCCTTTCCGAGACAGAGTAAAGCATACCTCACCCCCTAGCCCCTTCTCCAAGCACGGAGAGGGGGAATCAGATCAGGGACATATTCGTATAACTGTCACGCGATCCGAGGCGAGCGTTTTGCTTGTGGATCGCGGGGCGGTTAGTTGTTGCCAAACGTAAACGGCGTGGGTGACGGTAAAAAGGCGGGTGGCGTCCATGTCGGGATCAGGGTGGGGGCGTCGCTCGTTGCGCCAATGGATTGCCGCCATGCGCGCTCAATCTCGACTTTGCTCATGCCGAGCGCCTGTTCCAGCGCCTCCACGAAAGGCATATTCGTTGCCAATAACGCCATGAGTTCCTTGTGTTTGGCGATGCCCCAATTGTCGTTAATCCACCGCATGAACGTATAGCCAAGATAATACCCTTCCAAACTATCACTGCCATCGACGCGCGGCCCTTCACCATCGAGCAGCGCCGGGATCGTATTGTTGGCGACGCGCTGCGCGACATATTCCGCTACGCTGGCAAATCGTTGGGGGTGCGTTTCATAAAAGACGGCATCGCCTTCAGTGAACCAGCCCGGCGTGGTGGCAGTTCGTTTGGCGAGATATTCGAACTGGTAAAGGTGCTCAATCTCGTGGGGCACAATGCTATAGGCTAAAAATTCCGGTTCGCCGGTCACAACCTGCACCGTCCCGCCCCAGGTGGGCACGGTCAGGCCGCCCAGGATGTAGCCGAGCGAACTGGTATCGACGGAGAAAATACGCCACTCATCGAAATCGGCCCGATCTGCGAACAGAATCACGCGCGGGCGATAGGGGAGGGTATCGCCCCAACCGGCGATATATTTTTCGCGTAATGATTCCATCGCTTCGATCACTGTCCGGTTGAATGCCTCGGATAACCCCGTTGAGATGACGATTATCTCATCCGTTTCAGTCCGAATCCAGGTGCGTGACTGATCCTCATATTCGGCCAGTGTCGTCTCAGTTTCGTATTGATTCCCGGCTTCGTCGCGCAATTTCCACACATAGCGCACTTCAACCCAGGGCGGAACCGCATCGCTTTGGGACGCTGCCCACACCGCCGTGATGGTTCCTGTTTCAGCATCGATTGCGGCGTCGGCGCGGCGGATGCGGCGCGTTTGTCCGGCGCGATCCGCGCGATGAACCCACTCGACGGAGGCAGCTACGATTGGCCCGGCGGCACTGCTGGCCTGGATCGAGAAGGTGAAACCGGCGGGGTATTGGCTGGTGAAGGTGTTGGCGGTGATGGTCCATGCCGCATCATTTTGTACGTGATGGTGTCCCTGATCAATCGCCGTGCTGATCGGGCTGGTCGCGCCGGGATCAGCGCTGGCAAAGGGCGTCATGGCATTGAGTAACCCCAGGCCGAGCGCTGCAAGTAGGGGTAGGATTACGATCCCTATCCGTTTTTTGGTCATAGTGTGTGTTGTCTCCTAAAACGTCGCGTGTGCTGGGTCAGAACATAACGCAAAGGATTATTTTTCGACAAGCGTTTATGTGGGATCGGTTCGCCGCCGAGTCCGCCGCACCCTCACGAGGCGTTGCCTCGTAACCGATGCGGAGCATCGGTTAGCCGCGTAAGCGGCTGAGGGTGCGGCTTCTGTGTGCGATGCAAAACGCTTACTGGTAGCGCAAAATATCCGATACGGTGCGCCGCGCCGCCGAAAGCGACGGCCACAGACTCGCCACCGTCGTAATGATGAGCATCCCCACCAGCCCGATCAGGATCGTTTGGGGCGGAAAACCGAGTCCGAAATTCTCAAACGGCAGCGCTTGCGCCAGTCCTTTGCTCAACACGTAACCAAGCGGAATCCCTACTGCCCAGGCGACCACGCCGATGACCAATCCTTCGACCAGAAATTGTAACGCAATCGTGCCGGAGGTCGCGCCAACGGAGCGCATCACGCCGATTTCCTTTTGCCGTTCGAAGACGCTCATGGACAGGCTGGAAAGCAAGCCCAACGCGCCAACGGCGGCGATCAGCGCGGCGGCGGCGTAGAGGATGATGTTGAAAATACGCACAATCTGCGTGATCAGGTTTTGGAACGCGACCCAGTTCGTGAATTCGGCGGTGACACCGTTCGCCAGCAGCAGGTTATTCAGTTCCTCAATCACCGCGTCCACTTCTGCTTCGCTGTGATCGTCACCTGCTAAAATCACATTGATCGAGTTGGCGTAAATTTCGCCCTGGGCATTGGCGGCGAATGGCGCTTCACTGCTCGCACTATCCAACGCGGCGAGATCATCCACGTACATGCCGATCACGTCGCGGGGGTGGTTGGCGTTGTCGGCCAATTGTCCCGGCAGTTCGAAGATGCCCGCTACTGTGTAATCGCCGGAATTGCCGTTAAGCGTCAGATTGAGCGTATCCCCGACGCGGTAATTACCCTTTTCGGCTAA
>JAFGJA010000007.1 GCA_016929355.1 Anaerolineae bacterium
CCCCCAACCCCCTCTCCATCACATGGAGAGGGGGAGTCAAGCGATACACCCCTGCGATTATCGAAAACCGATTATTCAACAGGCGGCGTAAACTCGCCCGCCGCTTTCAATTCTTCGGTACATTTCGCACAGTAGCCCGTAAAACACGCACACGCGCTGACGACACTCACGCCTTTACGCCGCACCAACTCATGCGCCATCCGGTTCAGCAAATCGGTGTGAATCAGGGTGCGCGCGCCACAGCGCATACACGTCAAATAGTGCTGCTCCGGGCCTTCGGACAAGCGAAACACTTCGCGGCGGTGATCCGGTTCCACGTAGCGGTGATCGACCAAACCCAACTCCGCGAACAAATTCAGCGTGCGATACACCGTCGCCAAACTGATACTGGCGTCTTGCATGTGCGCCAGCGCGTGAATTTCCTCGGCGTCGAGATAATTGGTTTGCCCGGCTAAGACCTGCAACAATAAGGTGCGCTGGCCGGTCACTTTGAAGCCGCGCTCGCGCAGCATCGCTTCAGCGTCATCGATCAAGTGCGGCATAAAATTCCTGTCTTTCTACTCTGAAAATCATATTCACCACAGAGACACAGAGATCACAGAGAAAAACGAGGTTAAAGGCAAAAAAAACTATTTTCATCTCTTTGATGTGTCGCCGCTAGTGGCGGCATGGGTAACTCTCTCGTATACACTCATTATAGCGGGCTAAACACGTAAACGGCGAATACGCGCGCTGCACCAACCCACCCTTTTTCACGGAATCCTCATGGGGGTTACTGACAAAATCCCTTAGAATTGTTGTATATACGACTACACAACCACACATTCACAACCCGATGAGGTTTTACTATGCACACTATCACACGCCCGCTTTGTGTCTTCACCGGCGGTCTACTGATCATCACCTTCGCGCTGGCCGGATTCACGCCCGCCTACAGCGCCCCGCCCAGCGATCCGGGCGAAAATACGCTGGCGCTCATCGAAAACACGATCATCCCGCCGCAGGACCGGATCGATCTGGCGCGGCGGCTGCTCGGCGTGACCGATATTCCCGCCCCACCCACCAGCGCCCCCGAACTCACTATCGGTGATATACGGACGTTTCAGGCGGAAAATTCCTACGAGGATTACTCCTTCCAGGTTGACGCCCAACTGGTCTACAAAACCGATCATGTGTATATGTTCATCGAGATCGGCTACGACTACGATCCCGACGCGGTGCAGCGTTCGGCGGACACGCTGGAAAACGTGATCCGGCCTAAAGTGCATGAAATTTTCGGCACGGAATGGATACCGGGCATTGATGGCGATCCGCATCTTTATGTTTTGAACGTGAGCGACCTGGGCGATCCCATCGCGGGCTATTACAGCAGTGCGAGCCAGTATCCGGTGGAAGCAGTGCCGACCTCCAACGCGCACGAAATGTTTTTCATCAACCTGGATAATATGCTGAGTTCCATCGGCTCCGATTATTACGACAGCGTATTGGCACACGAATTTCAGCACATGGTCCATTGGAATGTCGATTCCAATGAAACCTCGTGGATCAATGAGGGTATGTCCGAACTCGCCATGCTGGTGACGGGGTATCCCCGCGATTCGCGGATCACCACCTTTCTGAGACAGCCGAATATCCAACTCACAACCTGGCCGGAAACGGATCGGGGCATCCATTACGGATCATCGCTGGCGTTCGCCGCCTATTTTTACCAGCGCTTCGGCGCAGAAGCGACCACGACCCTTGTGCGCGATCAGGCTAACGGCATGGCGAGCGTCGAAAATACGCTGCGCGCCATCAACGCCACCGATCCCCTAACCGGTGCGGCGATCAGCGCGGTAGACCTGTTTGGGGATTGGGTCAGCGCCAATTACCTGCAAAATGCAGACGCTGCCGATGGGCGCTACGGGTATACGCTGCCCGGTCTGGAAGATTTGCCCCAGGCCGCGATTACCAAGATTCTGACCACAAACGGCACGCTCTATCCACTCGAAACGCCGCAGTGGGGCGCTAATTATCTCCGCCTCATCGGGGACTCCACCGAGGACACGGTAACGATCACGTTTAAAGGGCAGGAGAGCGTGCAGCTTGTGCCCACCGATGCGTATAGTGGTGAGTATGCGTGGTGGTCGAACCGGGCGGATAACAGCGATATGCGGCTGACGCGCGCCTTTGACCTGACGCATGTCAGCCGCGCCACGCTCAATTATTGGGTCTGGTATCATACCGAACGGCTGTGGGATTATGGGTATGCGATGGTGTCCATTGATAGCGGCCTGACGTGGACTCCGTTGGCAACGGCGCACACCACTACCGAGAATCCGCACCACAACGCTTATGGCGCGGGGTATACCGGCGCAAGCGGTAAATGGATCGAGGAAACGGTGGACCTCACGCCGTATGTGGGCCGGGAAATTATGCTGCGTTTCGAATATATCACCGATGACGCGATCAACCAGCCCGGTTTGATGATCGATGACGTGCGCATCCCGGAGATCGGGTATGAGGATGATTTCGAAAACGGGAGCAGTGATTGGCTGGCTGAGGGATGGATTTTAACCAACAATGTGCTGCCGCAGCGTTTCCTGGTGCAGATCATTCAACCCAACAACCCGGCTGCCCCCGTTACGCGCGTTTTGGGGCCGGATGATCTGCCCCATGGGGAATGGACGATCCAACTCGGCGGCGCAGCCGGTGACGCGATCATTGCTGTCGCCGGACTCGCGCCCGTGACCACCGAACCGGCGAGTTATACGGTCAGGGTGGAAACCCATTAGGCTGCGCGCGGGTGCTGGGCCGGGGGATGAGGTACTACAAGCACAGGCAATTTCACACGTTTTTACGAACCCGATCCGAGAAATCGGGTAGACTAATTTATGGTGCGAAGATTTTTGTAGGGGCGAACGCGAACCTGCGGTTCGTCATGTGTTCGCCCTGGGCCGACACGTTGGTCGGCCCCTACATGATGCGCGTTTGAATTGATTTCTCCATAAGGGATACAACAGGAAACACATGATGAACAACCGAAGCCAACATACCCGTTTCACACTACTGCTGCTGCGCGGCCTGATCATCATCACCATTCTGTTCCCGGCAGCGACCAGCGCGCCCGATGCGCACGCGCAAGATGCCAAACAAGACCCCACCCTCTCCTGGGCCGATGCGCCGATTACGCCGCGCCACCGCTCTCAGGCCGATTGGTTGTATGACACCAACCAGAAAACGTTTGAAGAAGCCTATGGCCCGTTCACCACGCGCACCTATGAGGTAGGCGATGCCGAACAATTCATTCCGTTGGGCAGCATGGAGGGCACGCCGGAAACGTTCTTCATGGCCTATCGCACCGAACACGCTTATTTCTGGTTCGAGCGCGGCATCCGTCCCGATCTGGACACGGTGCAGCGTGTCGGGGACTTTTTCGAAACGCATATCTGGCCGCTCAATACAAGCATTTATGGCGAAGCCCGGAATCCCGGCATTGATGGTGACAGCCGGATTCATGTCGTCAACGAGTCCTTTATCAGCATCGGGCTTTTTGGCGCATTTGACCCGGAAGATCAGTGCCCGCGCAGCGTATGCCCGGACAGCAACCAGCGCGAGATTATTTACATCAATCTGGACACGGCCCCACTCGGCTCTGATGCCTATCAAGCGACCCTGACTCACGAACACCAACACCTGATCCAGTTTAACATTGATGGCAACGAGCGGCGCTGGCTGAACGAAGGCTTATCGCAGCTTGCCGAACATCTCAACGGCTTTGAACCGATGGTGATCGCGGATTCCAACGTGCGCGATTTTCTCAGCCAGCCGGATCATTTTCTGGGCGGGTGGACCAGCGATTACGATATGGGCCGTTATTATGGGGCGAGTTATCTGTTTGCGGTCTATCTCTACGAACGCATGGGGTTGGACTTCATCCGCCATGTTTCGCGTTCGGACCTGGATGGGCTGGCGTCCATTCAAGCCGAACTCACCGCCGCCAATACAGACCTCACCCTGGATGACCTGTTCGCGGATTGGATCGTCGCCAATACACTCGACGATCCGTATGTGGCGGACGGGCATTATTATTATCAAACGCTCGATCTGCCCATGCCCATCCTGCCTCACCCGTTGATCGTATCGGTGCAAGGCTTTACGCACGACGATTCGATCAACCAGTATGGCGCGGATTACATCTCGATCAACCAGCCGGGCATCTTCAATCTGAGTTTTGATGGCATGGATGAAACGCCGTTGATCAATACGCCGCCCAAATCCGGCGATTGGATGTGGTGGTCGTACAATGCCATCAACAGCGCCGCCCGCATAACCGGGGCGTTCGATCTGCGCGACCTGAGCACCGCGACTCTTGCGTTTAGCGCGTGGTGGGAGATGGAGGAGGATTACGACTGGTTCCAGGTCCTGGTTTCGAATGACAACGGCGCAACGTGGGAAGTCGTCGGCGGCAGCGAAGCCCAACCACGCAATCTGCAAGCGCCGGGCGTGTACTATAGCGGCCAGTCCGATGCCTGGATCGACGAAACCATCGATCTGAGCGCGTATGCTGGCGCAGAGGTGCTGGTCCGGTTTGAATATCTGACCGATAGCTCAACCACGCTGCCGGGGATCGCGCTGGATGACATCGGTATTGTGGAACTTGGCGCGCTCGATTCCGCCGAAGATGCCGTCTCGATCTGGCAGATGGAAGGCTTCATGCGCGTGCCCTACACCGTGCCGCAAAACTGGACCGTGACCGCGCTGGTGCATTACCCGGATGACACCACCACCGCCCACCCCATGAAGCTCGATGCGCTCCACACCGGGCGGATTCAGATCACCATTCCGCCAGATGGCCGCGCAACGATTGTGATCGGGGCGATGGCCCCCTTCACCACCAATCGCACCACGTATAAATTGTCCGTCACGATGGAACTATGACGCGCTTACAACTGATCGACTGTATCCAACGCGACTCCGGCGATCTCGTTCAACTGCGCTTCGAGTTCGGCCCGTTTTTGCGCGGCAGCAGCTTCACCCGCTTTGATTGCGTCGGCATACCGGGACCGCACGCCCTGCCGCATCGAATCACCGGATCGGGGCGTAAAAAGTAAGGCAACGGCGGTCCCAATCGCGCCCCCACTCAATACACCGCCCAAAAATGCCAATAGTCGCCGCATGGTCATTCCTCCAAAAAACTATTCACCAC
>JAFGJA010000544.1 GCA_016929355.1 Anaerolineae bacterium
ATCGTAGCCAGCGCGACGCCGGCATCGATCTGGTGGCGCACCGTATCCGAGCCAACCAAGCGATCAAAATGATGGAATTCGCCTGCTTCAACGCCCGTGCTTTGCGGCGGCAGCCATGCGAATTGATCGGAGTACAACAAGCAGATTTCGCGGATCACGCCCAGCCAAACCGCAATCGGACGCCACACCGCCATATCAGTGATATGCACCTGCACACCATGACACATTGCACCGCGCCATTTGCTATCGGTGGGCATAAACGTATGCGGGCGGAAAACAACCCCCGGCCACTGCTGCGCGTTCAGATGATCGGCTAACTGCACCGCATTGATCCAGGGCGCGCCAACCACCTCAAACGGCAGCGCTGTGCCGCGTCCCTCTGAAAGCTGCGTACCTTCGATCAAACACGCGCCGGGATACTGCTGCACGGTTGAGTCATGCGGCATAGCGGGGGAGGGCGGAATCCAGGGTAGCCCGGTATCGTCCCAGGTCATGGATCGGGACCAACCAGCACACGGTATAACGGTCAACTTAGCGGGCTGCGGATTCCAGATCGCGTTGACCATCTGCGCCAATTCGCCAAGTGTCAACCCATGACTGATCGGGATCGGAAAGCGCCCGACAAAGGATAGGTATGGCTCATCGATCAACGGTCCCGCGATAGTGTTCCCGCCCAACGGATTAGGCCGGTCCAGAATCACGACTTCAACGCCATATTCACCGGCGGCATCGAGGATATAGCTCACAGTCCACACATAGGTATAGAACCGCACCCCCACATCTTGCAGATCGCACACGATCACATCCACGTTTTGCAGCATGGCTTCAGTGGGTCGATACGTCTCACCATATAAACTATAGATGGGCAGTCCCGTTTGCGGATCGGCCATTGATGCAACTTTGGCGGCATCCGGCGCGGCGGCGGCGAAGCCATGTTCGGGTGAAAATAAAGCTACGAGATTCACCTCTGGCGCTTGCCATAAAATATCTCGTGTGCGGCGCAAGTTGCGATCCACACCGCTTGGGTTACTCATCAACCCTACCCGCCGATGGTTAAGTATTTGAAAATCGGTTGCTTGTAATTGGTCAATACCATTCTGGATCATGAGATTCCTTCACTCTCTACCGTTGTGCGCGCTGAGTATACCTCTTCATAAGTAGTTATCCCCAAGAGTCTAAAATATATTTCTAGTAGTCATAGTAGAGCCTGTTGATATGTTGATAACTGAGAAACGATAAATGAGCACCTGAACAAAATCCCCATATCTAAGGGGCAAAATCGCAGATAGGCCGTATATCCGGGGGTAGAATAATGATAAATGGTCTATTGAGTTATCAACAGTTAGCTGTTCATAACTCAGTGCATTATCAACACAGTTGACAGACCACATGTGCTAGAGTCGTTGTTATTTGCGGTGCGGTGCTATATGGGGTATAGCTGCCGCATCACCCCTATATCTGCGCGTGTAGTTTTGGTGAGAGAAATGTTATTTACAGGTTCCTGACAGGTTATTTGTTCTGTTGATAACTCCTGTTGATAACTGGTATATAGGCGGGGGTTGTGCCGCATACCAGAATCAAAGCAACAAAAAACGCTGCCGGAAGATGGGCAGCGCGGTGTGTCTATATGTTGAGTGGCGATGGGAGATCAGGCGTTCAGTTTGCGGCGGATCGTATCCAGCGTTTGGCGCAGATCGCGGTCTGCATCGAGCGCCTGGGCGATTTTTTTGTACCCATACACAATCGTGCTGTGGTTGCGTCCGCCAATCGCCTCGCCGATGGTGGGATAGGAAGCGTCGGTGATCTCACGCGCGAGATACATCGCAACGTGACGCGCCTGAGCTACCGCTTTCGCGCGGCCTTTGCCTTCTAGATCGGCTTTAGTCAGTTGGAAATGAGTCGCTACTGTGTCGAGAATGTCCCCGATTTCCGGCGTGCGATTCGCATTGGGGCGACTCGCGTTGGTGGGCACATTTTCGAGAACCATTTCCGCCCATTCAGGGGTAAGTGATTGTTGGATTAAGGCAGCGCGGGCCAGGACTTGTTTCAACAGCCCGTTCATTTCGCGCAGATTGCTCACCGGATGCTCAGCTAAAATGGTGGCGACATCATCCGGCAGTTCGACGCCATGTTCGCGCGCTTTCGATTTGAGGATTGCGCCGCGTGTTTCGCTTTCCGGTGCGTGGAGATCAACGATCAAGCCACCTTCCAGGCGGACGCGCAACCGCTCATCCAGTTTGCGGAGCGTGGCCGGGTGCTGCTGGCTGGTGATAACCACCTGCCCGCCTTGCCCGATGATCGTATTGAACGTGTGGTAAAACTCTTCCTCAGATTTCGCTTTGCCAATCATGAACTGAATGTCATCGACCAGCAGCACGTCAACCGTCCGGTAGCGTTCGCGGAATTCGCTGGTTTTGCGATTGCTGATCGCTTCGACCAGTTCATTAGTGAAGGTTTCGGCGGTGACATACAAAACGGTGCGGCCAACAGCTTCGCTTTTCTGGCCGATAGCGTGCAGCAGGTGCGTTTTGCCGAGGCCCACTTCGCCATGAATGATCAGGGGATTGTAGATGGTATCGGTTTGTTCGGCGACGCGCTGCGCGGCCAGCGCCGCAAAATGATTTTCCGGGCCAAGCACGAACGATTGGAACGTATACCGCTCGTTGAACGCATTCTGGATGACGCGTTCTTTTTCCTCCGCCGAGGGCGTGCGCCGCACATCACTAAAACGCGGGTCCCATTCCAGGTAATCCGGCCAGTCGTCGTCCGCCGTATCCGCCTCGTCATCATTGACCGTTTCGTTGGCTTCGATAGGCAGTTGGGAGCCTGCGCGATTTTGCCCGGTGATTGAGCCAATGGTTCCGTCCATTTCCCGTTGAGTGTACGGGATGGCCGCCAATCTGTCCTGACGACGATCCTGGTCGATGCCCTCTTGCGAGTCGGTATAGTTTTCCGTATAGGTGGCTACCGGCATCTCGATTTTTTGCGGAATAAGCGCTGTATTGAACAATTCCAATTGACGCTGCCGGTTTTTGTCGATCTGGGCAAACAGTGGCCCGGCATCTGGATCAACCGTTTGCTGGTTGCGCAAAAAGATCACAAAACGGACTTTCACCGTGCGCCCGAAAATCTCACCGAGTGTTTGGGTGACTTTGCGTTGAAGATGCTTTTCGATCCAATCTTTGGCATAAGCGTGACGGACGCGGATCACAAACTCGCCATCTTCATACGCCAACAACTCAGTCCCTTCGAGCCATGTTTCGAAGGTGGCCGGGTTGAGTTGGAGTTGAAGCTGGCCGAGTGTAGATTGCCAGGCGTCCTTTGGGCTAACCATAGATCGCTCACTCATTCATACGGTTTGGGCAGGGCGCATCGAATAAACCGCGCATATACTGCCGGGATAAAGTGACTATTTATTTGTATAGTATTACGGTGTGGCCCTCAATTTGAGAGCCGGTGGGCTGGAAAGCTCATCGAAGTGGCTCGAGTTCCAGTTGGAGATTGGGCATCCCCGTCCAAGTAAAACCATTTTAACAAAATCTGCGCTGACTCTCAATCAAATTTGGCCCTCCAACCTTAAAGAATTGAATTTTTTAAGATTCGCCCAGGTTATGATCTGGTTTGAAGTTAGCAAGCAATGAAAGACCAAGATCGGTTAACGAGTCGTAGGTTTTTTAAGGGTAATATCTGGGGGGTAACGTGGATCGCACCACCAAAATGTAGGGTTTTTGGGATTTTGTGG
>JAFGJA010000545.1 GCA_016929355.1 Anaerolineae bacterium
GGCAGCATTACCGCTAGTGTCATTGCCTGCGCCTGTCCCGGCGGAACCGGTTGCGGAGATGATCGGGAGCGTGCTCACGCTGAATCCGTCGGGGAAATCGACGTAATCCCAATGCACCCACCCGGTTAAATCGCCGGAGAGCGGGATCGCAAAGACCCACACGGTTCCATCCCAGCCCGTGATCCGCAGCACATCGCCGCGCGCATACGTGCCCAGGGTGGCCGCCTCAAAACTCGGATTCTCGCGTACATTGAGTTCAACAGGGATGACGGTAGCCTGCACCTCATTCTGCCCATAGGCGACCTGATGCACGGTGAAGCCCGGCAGCAGCAGCCCCAGGATCAGTACCACAACACTGCCGCGCGTTCCCCACAATCGTATCCACTCCATGTCTGATTTTTGCCTCTCTCATGTTCATGTGTGCAAAACGCACCCATTGTAATGGATACCGGGATCGCCAGCAATATCACATATTTCCCCCGCGCAGGCGCGCTTAAAAATCTTCGAGCGCTGGATAGGCTTGCTTGACCGCATCCTGCACGATCTTTTTGTATTCAAGCGCATCGGCGGCAGTTTCGCCCTCAAACCGCATACTCAGCACCGGCTCGGTATTTGAATAACGCAGCAGACCCCACCCACATGCAAACGTGATGCGGATACCATCCACATCATTGATCGGGTAGGTGTCCTTAAGCGCGGCATGGACCGCATCGATCACGGGCTGTTTCTGCGCATCGGGGCAGTGGGGGCGAAATTCCGGGGTGGCGTATAGTTCCGGGACCGATTTCATGATCTCCGCAAGCGGCTTATCTTGCGCTGTAAGAATTTGGATGATCCGCCCGGCGACGAACACGCCATCATCAAAACCGTAGTAGCCATCCCCGACGAAAATATGCCCGCTCATCTCGCCGCCGAGCACCGCGCCCACTTCGGCCATTTTTGCCTTGATCAGCGAATGGCCGCTGATCCAGATCAGCGATTTACCGCCCGCGCGTTCGACCTCATCAAACAACACCTGCGAACTCAGCACATCCGCGACCACCGTCGCGCCGGGATGCCGGGTGAGCGTATCGCGCGCCAGCAGCACCAACACGCGATCCGCCGGGATGGGTTGGCCGCAATCGTCCACTACGCCCACGCGATCCGCGTCACCGTCAAAGGCGAGTCCCAAATCCGCGCCGCTTGCCCTGACCTGTGCCACCAGATCGCGCAGATTAGCGGCGTTTTGCGGGTCCGGTTGGTGATTAGGATACGTGCCATCCGGCTCGACATACAGCTTGATCACCTCGTGGCCGAGCGCTTCCAACAATGGTACAGCATAGACACCGCCCATCCCGTTACCCCCATCGACCACGATCTTGAGCGGGCGCGCATGATTCAGTTTTTCGCCCAACATGGTGAGATAGCGCGCGTTCGCGTCATCATCCGCCGCGACATGCCCTTCGCCCACCGTCAGATCACCCTTCTGGATCATGCTGTGCAGCGCTTGAATCTGGTCCCCGTAGAGGTTTTTCATGCCGATGGAGAGCTTAAACCCGTTCATCTCCGGTTTGAGGTGGCTGCCCGTGACCATCAAGCCACCAACCGGATCGCCGCTCGTGACGCCTTCCACCGCGCACCAATAGACCACCGGGGTGGAGGCCAGCCCAATATCCGTGACGGTGATGCCCGCGCGGGTCAGTCCGGCGATAGCGGCATCGGCCAGACCGCGCGAATGGGTGCGGTTATCGTGGCCGATGACGGCTTCGCGCACGCCTTTACGCTGCAAAAATGTCCCAAACGCCTGCCCGATCTGCGTCGCGGCGTCTTCCGTGAGCGCTGCGCCCACCTTGCCGCGAATGTCGTATCGCTTGAAAATGCTGGAGTCGATCATCAATCTCTCCTCTGAAAATCATATTCACCACAGAGACACAGAGATCACAGAGAAAAACGAGGTTAAAAGCAAAAGAAAACCCTATTTTCATCTCTTTGATGTGTCGCCGCTCGTGGCGGCATGGTGAACTCCCTATCATTCACCGTAGAGAATACAGGGCAAGGCGACGCCTCGCCCCTACAAAATACCCCTCGCTATGTATGGAGAGGGGGCCGGGGGGTGAGGTTTACTTCTTCACGCTCGATTTCTGAATTGTCTGTTCCACCCACAGGCGCGTATCATCCGGCACATCCTCGCGCACAACGGTGGTCGGCCCGATCTCCGCGCCGCGCCCGATCTTCACGCCGGGCATGGTCATCACGTTTACGCCGATGAATGCGCCGCGCCCCGCGATCAAACCGAGTTTATCGCGCCCGGTATCCAGCACGTTATTCTTGACCACACTCTTGACATGACCGTGATCAATGCGCAGATTGGCCGTGCAGCACGCCGCCGAGAAATTCACATTTTCCGCCAGCACCGAATCGAGTACCTGACAGGCGTGGGTATGCGATCCTGCCGCCATGTAACTCCGCGCGACTTCGGTGGCAAAACCGACTACCGCGCCGCCGCAGATCATCGATTCGCGGACTAATGCGCCGTTGCCCACAATCGCGCCCGCGCCGATATAGGCGGGTCCGGCAATGGTTGCGCCGTGAAAGACGCGCGCGCCCGCTTCAATGATCACGTTACCCTTGATTAACACGCCTTCTTCGATGTGCGCTTCCGGGGAAATCTGCTGCCCCTCGATCCGGGCCAACAATGCTTCGGTTAAATCGAGGACATGCCAGGGGAATTTCAGCGCTTGCCAGGGGCCATCATAGACCACCGCCTGGAAAATGTGATCGCGCATCAAGGCGGCCATCGCGCGCTCGTAATGGTCGTCGGATTCGTCCGGTTTGGCGTATTCGGCGCGCACGGCGTCTAATAATAACTGCGCGTCGGAATGGATATGCGCGACAAAACTGACCAGATCGCTGGGTTCATGGCCCGCGCCCGGCTTTTCGATGATGCTTGTTACGCGATCCCCCTCGGCCACAACCAGATAGCCACCGGGGAAATACTCGCTGACCTGATACCCGGCGAGATAGGCGCGTGCGTTGCCGGATTGGTACTCGGTTAACATGCGCTGGTGCAGTTCAATGTTGGTCAGATCGTGGACCTGCGTCACATAGATCGGCTGGTTGCCGTGCCGTTGCAGATAGGGTTCGATCTGCAACAGGGCATCGCCCATCCCTTTGGGTTCCGACTGGACCACGACTTCCGCCTGCACATGGGGCAGCCCATTGACCAGATTACGAATCACCGTTTCATTTTCAGGATTGCCGACAATGATCGTCTGGCGCAGCCCCAACCGCGCGTAGTTTTCCAGTTGGAGCGCCAGAAGCGGCTGGCCCATGAATTCGATCAGCGATTTTTCTTCTAACGGCCACAGCCGCGAACTTGCGCCTCCGGCTAAAATGACGAGTAATGGTGTTTGCACAAGCCTCTCTCCTTGTGTAGTACCTGATGTCTCATATTGTGTTAATGCATAATGTAATTGTAGTGCGACTGGCACGGCAGAGCGAATTTATGCTACTGCACGAGTGCATTTCACGAAAGTTCATGTAGGGGAGCACCGCTGTGTGCTCCCTGTCGCGCGCTGTGTGACACGCGGCACAGCCGCGCCGGGCGGACACGCTGGTCCGTCCCTACTCCACCAGCGTGGAAATCTCGATCAGATCAAGTGGAATAGTCATATCCCACCGGCTCATCGCGGTTTTATTGAGCATCAATTTGCCGCGTTCCGGCGCATCAAAGCCCACCGCCGACGGCGCTTCGCCATTCAAAATGCGGATCGCTTTGTCAACGGCGAACTGTGCTTGTGTTTCGCCAGAGATCACCGAGCCGCCTAATGCCCCTTCCTGAATCGTATATTCCCAGAAGCCAACCACCGGAATCTTAGAATTTTCGAGGGTCCAGGCGATCACATCCGATTGGATGACCGGCGAGCCTTCAGCATCAACCAGCGAAAAATAGCTGCCCACGACCAAAAAATCACTGGTGGCTGAGGCCAGCTTAACCATCGCTTGCCAGTCGGCAATCGTTTCTACAATATAAATGGGCGAATGGGCAAAGATTGATGCGTCTAACGCGGCCCGCACGTTTGTGCCAAAGCCCGTTGGCAGCGAGGAATTATCCGCCAACAACGTGATTCGTTGCGTGTTGGGATTCACGCGCCGCAGCCACGAGAAGGTTTCATCAATGTGTAAGCGTTCCATCACACCGGCCACGTCGTCACGGTCTTCTAACCCGTAATCTTTGGGGCGTGCATCCAGCCCCAGGAACACGTAGGGCGTTTGCCCAGGGGGGGTCAAGGCGATGACCTGGCTTACGGCGGCGTCATCCACCGCAAAAATCAGATCGAAGGTGTCACGGGCGATATAGGCTCGTGCGCCATTGCCCATTCGTATGAGTTCACCCTCAGTGGCGGCGCGCTGCGCGTTCATATAATAGAATTTGAGTTCCAGATTGCCGTTTGCGCTGCTATAGCCATATTGGGCGAATTCGTGCGCGATCCCCTGATTGATTTGATGCACCCAACTCAGTTCTGGGCCAAAGCTGTGGACCACCATGATCCGCAGAGGCGTTTCTGGCGGTGTCACGGTGGGTAACAGTTGGTCTGAGGCTGACTTTTCCGACGAGCAGCCAACCACAATGAGCAGTATAACGATCATGAGTACGCCATGACTCGCAGCTAATCCGCGCCGCATTTGTACCGGAACCATTTTGCCTTCCTTAAATAACGCTAACTGGAGTTATGCATTTTTCGGTCTTGATCGTTCTTCTGCCAATGAACC
>JAFGJA010000546.1 GCA_016929355.1 Anaerolineae bacterium
GCCACACGCTGCGCCGTGAGGCCGTAAATGGCAACCGTGCCGACCACAACCAGAAAGGTGAGCGGGACTAACATCTCATAATTGGCGCTCCCGGCTTCATGCAGTTCCAGCGCAAAGAGGGACGCCACCGCCACCGCCACGATCCCGCGCGGCGCGATCCAGGCCATGAAGACTCGCTCCTGCCAACTCAGCGTTGAGCCAATGGTGGAGAGATACACGCCCAGGGGCCGCACCACGACGATCAGCAGCGCGAGAAACGCGACCGCCCGCGCGCTCAGATTCGACAGCGATTCCAGTTCGATGCGCGCCGAGAGGATGATAAACAGGCCGGAGAGCAGCAGCACGCCAATATCCTCTTTGAATTGCGAGAGATGTTTGACGCTGATCTGCTTCTGATTCGCCAGGATCACGCCCATGAGCGTGGTCGTCAGCAAACCCGCTTCGGCTTGCAGTTCGTTGGACAGCGCGAACGCCCCGACGATCATCATGATCGCTACCGGGTTTTGTAGGTGTTCCGGGACCCAATAGCGCTTGAACACCTGGATCATGAAAATCGCTGCCGGAACGCCGATGGCTGCGCCAACCATGACCGTGCGCAGCAAGCCGGTTAGAATGGTCGCTGTCCCGTTGCCTTCAAGTTGTTCGGCCAGGATAACTTCGAAGACCAGCACGGCAATCGTCGCACCTACCGGATCGATCCAGATGCCTTCCCATTTGAGGATTGAGCCAACTTTGCCACTGGGCCGGACGTGATTCAGAAGCGGAATGACCACTGTCGGCCCGGAAACGATGAAGATCGCGCCGACTAACAGCGCCATGTCGAAATCCAGCCCGATGATGACATAAGCGCCCAGTGTGCTGAGTATCCATGTGACCACTGCCCCGACAGAAACGAGGCGGAATACCACTTCGCGCACACCTTCGATCTCGCCGCGTTGCAGCGTCAGCCCGCCTTCAAAGAGGATGATGCCCACCGAGATCGAAACGACGGGAAACAGCGTTTCGCCCAGTAAATGATCGGGATCAAGGAAGCCTGTCACCGGTCCCGCGATGAATCCTGCCAGCAGCAACAGCAGAATCGAAGGCAGTTGCAAGCGCCACGCGATCCACTGCGCACCGATGCCCAAGACAACGATGCTTGCCAAATTAACCAGTGCGTCTTCGCCCATGTGGTTTTCCCCTTTTGGTCATGCTATATCAATCGGCCAGCGTGGTCCATTCGTGCATGGCGTCATCCAGGGCGGTTTCGGCGGCGGCGTAGGCTGCGCCCAGTTCGCGCACCCGATCCACAGCCCCGCCCGCGCTGGCAACTTCGAGTTGATTGGTAATCTTGCCGAGTTCCACCTCAAGTTCGTGAATGCGTTTTTCCAGCGTTTCGATGCGGCGTTGGCGCTGGTAGGGTGTCAGTCCATCTTGACGCCCGTTTTCGCGCTTTTTCTCCGTTGTGTCGGTGGCGGTAGTTTGGGCTGACCGTTCATGTTCGCGCTGGATTTCCCGCGATTGCAAAAACGCGCGATACGTGCCCTCGAAGACGGTCATTTTACTCGGTTGCACATCCCAGATTTGCGTCGCCAGCGCATCGATCAAATAGCGATCATGGCTGACAAGCAGCACTGTGCCGTTAAACGCGGCTAACACATCCTGCAAAATTTCCTGGCTCGGAATATCCAGGTGATTCGTCGGTTCGTCCAGCAGCAGGAAATTCGCGCCATCGAGCGCAAGTTTGGCTAACGCTAACCGGCCCCGTTCGCCGCCGCTCAACGTGTTGATCGGGCGAAACACGTCATCGCCCATAAACAGGAACGATGCCAGATAATTCCGCGCTTCGCTGATCGGCAAATTGCGTACCTCTAACAGTTCATCTAACACGCTGTTGGCTTCGTTGAGGCGTTCATGCGCCTGCGCAAAATAGCCCGGTTGGACCGCCGCCCCTAAACGCGACGCGCCCGCTAAGGGCGGGAGTTCGTTCAACAGCGTTTTGAGCAGCGTCGTTTTACCGACACCATTCGGCCCGATCATGGCGGCGATCTCCTGCCGCCAGAGCGTAATATCCGGCACATGGACCAACGGTTCCGCCGGATCATAGCCCGCCACCAGATCATAGGTCATTAGCACCTTATTGCCACTGCGCAAATCGGCATCGAGCTTAATATTGATGTTATGCTCGGTGCGCGGCTTGTAGAGCAGTCGATCCCGCTTGAGGCGTTCCAGGCGGCGCAAACGGCCTTTGGCCTGCGTCGTATTCTGCCCGGCGATGTTGCGCTTGATGTAGTCTTCCTCTTTGGCGATGAACGCCTGCTGCGCCTCATATTCCTTGATCCGCCGTTCGTAGCGCGCCTGACGCTGCTGGACATAGTGGCTGTAGTTGCCGCGATAAATTTCGATGCCGCCCCAGGCCATTTCCCAGATCGTCGTGATTACGTTGTCCATAAAATAGCGATCATGGCTGACGACCAGCAGCGCGCCATGCCACGTTTTGAGGAAACTTTCCAGCCACTCTACCGCGTTGATGTCGAGATGATTCGTCGGTTCGTCCATCACCAGCAGATCGGGCGATTCGAGCAGTAGTCGTGCGAGCAAGGCGCGCGTTTGCTGTCCACCGGAGAGATGCGGCAGGGGCAGTTGGTAATCGTCTTGATCAAAGCCAAGCCCTGTCAAGACCTGTCTGATGCGCGTTTCGTAGCTGTAGCCGCCGTCGTCCTCGAATTGGCGTTGCATTTCGCCGTACCGTGCCACCAGTTTATCCAGGTCGGCGCGGGCGGTAGCCGCCATCTGATGCGCCAGGTCCGCGAGTTCGGCTTCGCGTTTACGCAGATTGGCGAATACGGTCAGCATTTCGTCCCATAGCGTTCGATCCGCGTTCAGGGTGGGGCGCTGTGGCAGATAGCCAATGGTCAGATTTTTCATGTGCATGATCGTGCCCGCCGAAGGGGGTTCCAACTTGATCATGATTTCGAGCAAAGTTGTTTTGCCGATCCCGTTCGAGCCGACCAGCGCGATTTTTGCGCCATGCGGAATCTCGACGGAAATGCCCTCGAAAATGTCATCAGCGCCAAACGATTTGGCGAGGTTGTTTACGCTTAAAACAGCCATTGTTGTTTCCGGTTTGATCTATAGTTAGGTCTACGGACAAGTCCACCGGAGATTATACCATGTTCGCGGGGTGGGTTTAACGGGCAATGGTGAATCCGCGCGCCGCCCGCTATAATCGACGCCATGAGCGATTATCGAGACTCCACACCCCCCAACTATTCCGGGATCATGACCGCCGCCGCAGTGATGGCTGTGACCGGTTGGGTTGGCCTATGGATGCTGGTCACGACCATGCTGCCCACCGCTTTCCCGCGCTGGTTGTTTTTTGTATTCCTGTATCTGGCTGTGACCGGGACCGTTTTACCGTTTGTGCGTTTTCTGAATGCGCGCTTCACCCGCGACTTGTCGCAGTCCCCTTCGGATGGGATCGTGCTGCGGCAGAGTATCTGGGTGGGGCTGTTTGTAGTGGCGTGTGCGTGGCTACAAATTCCGCGCGTGCTGAGTCCGTTAATCGCGGGTTTCCTGGCGCTGAGTCTGGTCGCGGTAGAGGTGGTTTTGCACCTGCGCGAGCAGGATCAGGGGGAATAGTTTTGAGTTCAGAGTTGTGAGTTGTGAGTTTGGAGTTCACGCTGGGCCGACACGCTGGTCGGCCCCTACATGGGGCGCATTTGTATTGTTTTCTCCATTGGTGTTTTGCGTCGCCCCGCATGATTTTACTCTCAACTCAAAACTCATCACGCTGCACCCAAAATACATAAACACCTTTTTCTCACAACAGTAATTGTAAAGGACTTATGACTTCATGAAAGCCGACTTAGATCGTTTGATGGCCGAGCGCGAGATCGACGCGCTGTTTACGCTGAATTCTGAGCATGAAGACCCGTACCGCACCTATCTCGCTAATGGCGCAGATTTTAGCGGGATGGTCTTCAAAAAACGCGGCGAAGCGCCAGTTTTGATTTCCGGCATTATGGAAATCGATGAAGCCGCCAAGAGTGGATTAACCGTCTACTCAATGGAAGATTTCAAGTTTAGCGAACTGGCGAAAGAGCATAAAGAGGATCGTGATGCGGCGTTTGCAGGCATGTACCGCAACATCTTCGCGAAACTTGATATTTCCGGCAAGGTGGCGATCTATGGCGTGGGCGATCTGAATGTCGCGTTTGGGATGCTGCGCGCGCTGGAAAAACACCTGGGGGATGTGATCACGCTGGTGACGGAACCGCTTGCTGATAACATTTTTGATCGCGCCTATGAAACCAAAGACCCCGATGAGATCGCCCGGTTGCGGGCTATTGCCAAACGGACCAGCGCGGTGGTGCGGGATACGCGCGCCTGGTTGGGTACGATGCGCGCGGCTGGCGATGCAGTAGTGCAGCCGGACGGAACGCCGCTCACCATTGGCGACGTGAAACGTTATGTGCGGGGCAAATTGTACACGCAAAATCTCGAAGATGTGCGCGGCATGATCTTCGCGCAGGGGCGGGATGCGGGCGTGCCGCACAGCGCGGGCGAAGACGATCAGACGCTTCAAACCGGGCAAGCGATTGTGTTTGATCTGTTCCCGCGCGAGCCAAAAGGCTATTTCCACGATATGACGCGAACGTGGTGTCTCGGTCATGCGCCGGATGAGGTGCAAGCCGTGTATGATACGGTGATGGAAGTCTTTGATCGTTCGTTTGAGATGTGCAAACCCGGCCTTGTGACCAGCGATGTGCAGCGCATGGTCTGCGAATTTTTCGAGGAACGCGGCCATCCGACGGGCCTCAATACACCCGGTACGGCGGAGGGGTACGTGCATAGTCTTGCGCACGGGATCGGCCTCAATGTGCATGAAGCGCCGTATTTTCGCACGCATGGCGGCAATTATCACATCCAGCCGGGGAACGTATTCACGATTGAGCCGGGGTTGTATTATCCCGAAAAGGGTTACGGCGTGCGCATCGAGGACACGGTGATTGTGAATGATGACGGTACGCTGGAGTCGCTAACCGATGTGCCGTATGATCTGGTGATTGAGTTGGCGGATTAACCCTGTTTAACGAACCTGACACCCCCTCGTTATGCGTGGAGAGGGGGCCGGGAGGTGAGGTCTATGACATTGATTCTCGGCATTGAAACCTCTTGTGATGAAACCAGCGTGGCGGTAGTCGAAAATGGCACGCGCATCCTCTCGAACGTGGTCGCCTCGCAGATCGATCTGCACGCGCAGTATGGCGGTGTGTTTCCCGAAGTGGCTTCCCGCGCGCACATCGAAGCGATCCATCACGTCGCGCAGGAAGCGCTGACTACGGCGAGCGTCACATTGGACAACATCGACGCGCTAGCCGTCACGCGCGGGCCGGGCTTGGCGGGATCGCTGCTGGTGGGGATGAACTTCGCCAAAGGACTCGCCTTGAGTCGTGATCTGCCGCTCGTGGGCGTGAATCATCTGGAAGGGCACGTCTATTCGTTGATGCTGATTGAACGCGAGAAGCCGGTGGA
>JAFGJA010000547.1 GCA_016929355.1 Anaerolineae bacterium
GATGCGCTGGGGCGGCGCGATGGCAAAACGGCGTCACACCTGCTGCACCGCCTGCTCGAAGATGGTGAAGCGCTGCAACTCTTCGGGATGATGATCCGCCAGTTCCGGCTGCTGATCCAGGCGCGCGAATATATCAACGCGGGCGGCAACCCCAAAGGCATCGGCAAAGCGATTGGCGTACACCCATTTGTGGGTGAAAAATTAGGCACACAGGTGCGCGCCTTTTCGCTCGAACACCTGGAAAAAATTTACCACTTCCTGCTGGACACCGATATTGCCATCAAAACGGGCAAGGTGGACGACATACTCGCGTTAGATTTGCTGATCGCCAGCATTGCCCAATAATCCATTTTTTTCTTAATCGGCCTTATACGATCTGCCCCCAATTTTTAGGGGGAATGGCGGTTATGGTGTAACCTTTGCTCCCATCCTTGCGTATAGAGAGATAGATTGTCACACATTAGGAGAACTACGTGATGCTATCGCTCTGTTCATGTATTTGGGTCATCATTGTCGGCGGCACGGCTGGTTTTCTGGCCGGGCAAGTCATTCGCGGCAAAGGCTACAACCCTATCGGCAACGTCTTGTTAGGCATGTTAGGGTCGTTTGTAGGCCGGATGATCTTCGGAGGGAACGCTCCTTCAAATATCTGTGGTGCGATTTTCGTTTCGTTCATTGGCGCGCTGATCTTAATTGCCGGCGTGAGGATTTTCATTGATAAAGATTTTGCGAAATAACGTTAGGATACGGCGAGCGCTGGCGACTCATCTTTGAACACACAAACGCCATCTCGCCCATTATAGGCAAGGAATCATGATTATGTTGACAGACTCTATCCCCATCGACCCAAAGCGAATCCAACTCTTCGAGATCATTGGCCGTATTGATACCAACAGCGCCATGCAAATGACTCATACGATCCAAAAAGCGATTATGAGCGGGCGGACTCAGTTGGTCCTCGATATGAACAATGTCGAATACATCAATAGTGCGGGGTTGCGCGAACTGGTGCAAATCTTCAAGCGCGTGCAGCAGGCTGGGGGTATATTGATTCTGGTCAACCCCTCGGAATATGTGCGCAAGCCGCTTGAACTGGTGGGGTTGGACAGCGTGTTCACTATCTACATGGACCCGCTCTGGGATGCCTCGCGGCTGACGACACCGAGTCTGCCTGCCGTGCCCCGGCAGATGTGTTATTATGCGTAATCACCTCACCCCCTAATGGAGAAAACAATTCAAACGCGCACAATGTAGGGGCCGACACGCTGGTCGGCCCAGGGCGGACACATTGGTCCGCCCCCTACGGAAAACAGCGGCTTATTTGAGCCTCAGTGTACGTACTAGCCCCCTCTCCACACGCGGCGAAGGGGAATCAGGTTGTGGTCGGAACTTTAGCCCACTGACGCCAGCAAATTTTTGATTCCATCTGGATCGGAGTCTTTGGTCCACGTTTCGCCATGTCCAAACACCATCACTACCGGATCGAGTTCGAGCACCCGGCGCGTGCTGCTATGCACCGACTCCATATCCCAGGTGATCGAGGGCGGCGAAAACGTGAGTCCGCCAAAATTGCGCAGCAGATCGCCCACCAATAACACTCGTTCGCGTTCCCAGAAAAAGCTGACATGATCAGGTGTATGACCGGGCGTGTTGATCACACGAATGCCGCCCGCTATCGGCAGCATTTGATCGTTCGTCACGATCTGATCCACCGGGACCGCTCGCGCCAGGAAAAAATTCATCACACCGGTAATCGCCTTAAACGGAAATCCTAAATGCGGCGGACTCTGGCGTTTTTGGATGTAATGCGCGGCTTGTTTGCTGGCGAAAACAGGCGCGCCTGTCGCCTTGACGAGTCCCTTTAAACTGCCCACATGATCGAGATCGGCATGTGTGATCAAAATTTGCTGCACATCCTGCGGCGTGCGCCCGATAGCAGCCAGCAGCGCCAACACACGCTTAGTTGATCCCGGCATTCCGGCATCAATGATCGTGACACCGGACTCGGCATCATCCAGCACGAACAAATTTACCGCCCCGGCCAGACTGTATAGACCGGGCACAATTGCTTGCGGTTGTTCTGTCATCCTCTCGCTCCTCACTATGATTTCTTAAGCCTGTCACCGAAAAATCCGGCTTGCCAACCCTGCACGGCTGAACGACAATCAGGTACAGGGAACCACTTAACTATACGACGATTAGGAGAAAATGTTTTATGGATTATAAGCCATTGGGACGTACTGGTCTGAAAGTTAGCCCCTTGTGCCTGGGTACGATGAACTTCGGCCCGCGCACCACCGAAGACGACAGCCACGCCATTATGGATGCGGCATTGGACGCCGGGATCAACTTCTTCGATACGGCCAACCGGTACGGTATCTGGGGCGGCATCGGCAGCCATCACGGGCACACCGAGGAAATTATGGGGCGCTGGTTCGCGGCGGACTCCGCCCGGCGGCAAAAGGTCGTGCTGGCGACCAAACTCTACGGTGATATGGGCAACGGCTGGCCGAATATGGGCCAACTCTCGGCGCTGAACATCAAACAGGCGTGTGAAGCGAGTTTGCGCCGCCTGCAAACCGATCACATCGACCTCTACCAGATGCATCACGTCGATCGTGACACGCCCTGGGAAGAAATCTGGCAGGCAATGGCGCAGTTGGTGCAAGAGGGTAAAGTGATCTACGTTGGCAGCAGCAATTTTGCCGGGTGGCACATCGCCAAAGCGAACGAAGCCGCCAAACGACGCCATTTCATGGGACTGGTCAGCGAACAATGCCACTATCACCTCGGCAACCGGATGCCCGAACTCGATCTGCTGCCCGCATGTGAGGATTACGGGCTGGGTGTGATTCCCTGGAGTCCGTTGGGTGGCGGATTGCTGGCGGGCGTATTGCAAAAATCAGACACGAGCCGCCGCGCCGATGACCGGATGCAGCAGCGCATCGAGCAGCAGCGCCCCCAGATCGAAGCGTGGGAAGCGTTCTGCGCGGAACTGGGCGAAGAACCGGCAGCAGTAGCATTAGCGTGGTTGCTCCACCAACCTGTGATCACTGCGCCGATCATTGGCCCGCGCACGATGGAACAATTGACCGGATCGCCCCTGCGCGCGCTGGA